>NZ_PGUB01000072.1:0-25669 GCF_002924285.1 Aquimarina sp. I32.4
AACTGCGGGACTTCCTTTCAAAGTCAATTTCTCAAGTTCTGCCGCCAATAAAGCCTGATCTTCAATGGATAACTTACCTATTTCAACTTTTATCTTTTCTAAATCCATGAATTAAAGATACGAATAATAGAAATTATAAACTAGAGCGATTATTTTCTATAAACCGCTACCTTAGTTCTCAAGTGGCTGTGTATATTTTACTATATCTATTCCTATACCATTGGGATCTTCTATAGCAAAATGTCTTTCTCCCCAGGGTTCATCTCTAATATCAACTTTTATATCTATTCCCTTTTTCTTTATTTCTTCGTACACTTTATCTACATCATCTACCTCTATCGTTAGATACATCCCTTCCCCTCTAAAAGGTTTATGAAAAAAAGGTTGTTGCGTAGGGTGATTAGGTAATAAAAAACTGATCGTGTCTTTCTCATTAGGTGTTTTTAACAAAAGATAAAATTCATTCTCAAATTTTATCCCAAAGTTTAAATTATCTACATAAAAAGACTTTGTTTCTTTTAGGTTTTTGGTTAAAACTCCTGCGTTTAATCTCATAATATTATTGTTTTAAAATTACATAATCAATAGTAAAAAAAGCTATTTTTTCTTACCCATAATATCAATATCATTATATAACAACCACAATTTTATCACCCCAACATAGTGCTTTAAATAATTATTAGTCAAAAAAATATTAGACCAAGTATTAAATCGCCTTGACTGAACTCCTAAATAAAATATCCAAACAGCAAGAGCTGCTACAGGTATTAATTTTTTTTCATCTTCGGATATCACAGAATATTGTTTATAGCCTTTATAGAAGCTATGTAAATTTACTTCAAATTTATCTTTATCAGGTTCTGTATTGAACAGTTGCACACTAAAATATGCTACATCTAGAAATAACCATCCATTTCCGCAAAAATCAAAATCAAAAATTGTAATTGCCGAATCGTCTTCTATATTCATATTATCATACCAAATATCTAAATGTACAATCCCAAATCGTATATTTTCAGAATTAACAGCACCAAATTCTGAAGAAATATAGTCTCCTGCTTTTTTCACAAACTTCATTTCATCCATAGATTCAAGAAAATGCTCTTTTGCATATTGATATGGTAATTTTGTAAGTATCTCTATATCATAACTATCTCTTTTTATACTCCTCTTATTCAATACCTCATGTATCTTACCCATCAATTCACCTATTTTCACACAATTCTTTTCTGTTAGGTTTCTAATTTTGGTTCCTTTAGCGTATGAAAACAAAACACCATACCGTTCTCCTTCTGGTGCTTCTATCCTTTGAATAAATTTCCCTGAAATATCTATCAATGGATAGGATACAGATATATTATTTTCTTTTAGCAAATTAAGGAGTTGTAACTCTTCTTTAATCTCTTTTTTGGCCCGCCAATTATAGCTATAAACTCTAAATACATATTTATTCTTACCACACTCAACTAGATATGTATGATTAACTCCTATTTTTAAAATTTTACAAACGACATTTTCTGCCAAGTCATATTTTTCTTTTATAAAAAAAGCTACATATTTAGGGCAAAGAGTTGAATTGATAACTGGAAAAATTGACATTTTCTAAAAACTAATTTTATTGTGAATTAAGAACAAAAGAAAGCTTATAAAGCTTTAAAATAATCAAATATAAAACTGTAATCAATAATCTTAAATAAAAACGCAGTATATCTCAACTATTCTAGCCTCCATTTACGGTTTTTACTTGTATAAACAAGCTTTTTCCCTTAACATCACTTTAAGAGATTTAAAAAGATAAATCAGTATTTTGGTCCTTTCATAATTACATATTTATGTGAATTCTTAGGGTACATTTTGTCTTTCTTTTTACCAAAGAATATTGATTGATAAAAAATACCCTAATCTATTATATAGTACCAATGAAATATATATTCTGTACCTTACTTATTATTTTTCCATTTTGGTTTCAAACAACAGCTCAACAAATTGAAACCCCAATAGATACTACCGTTGTAACAAATCATAGCACTGTAATAAAAGGGCAACAGATTACCTATAAAGCAACAGTAGGTTTTCAACCAGTTTGGGATCAATCAGGAACTCCTATAGCATCGTTATCATATACTTATTACAAGAGATCTGATCTTAAAAAAGATGAAAATCGTCCGTTATTAATATCATTCAATGGAGGTCCAGGGTCTGCGTCGGTATGGATGCATATTGCATATACAGGACCGAGAATTCTTAAAATCGATAACGAAGGATTTCCTATACAACCATATGGTATCAAAGCAAATCCAAATTCTATACTTGATATAGCTGATATTGTTTATATAAATCCTGTAAATACAGGCTATTCTAGAATGATCAAAGATCAAGAAGGAAAAATGCCTGAGAAGAAGCTATTTTTTGGAGTACAGGCTGATATAACTTATTTAGCTGATTGGATCAATACATTCGTGACTCGCAACAATAGATGGAGATCTCCTAAATATTTGATTGGAGAAAGTTATGGTACTACTAGAGTTTCTGGACTTGCATTAGAGCTCCAGAATCGTCAATGGATGTATTTAAATGGTGTTATATTAGTTTCTCCCACAGAAATAGGATTTAAGTTTGATGGACCTGTAGAAGTTGCTAATCGTCTACCTTATTTTACTGCTGCAGCATGGTACCATAAAATGTTACCTCCTGAACTTCAAAACAAAGACTTACTACAAATATTGCCAGAAGTAGAGGAATATGCTATTAATGAATTGCTTCCTGCAATTGCAAAAGGAGGATATTTAGATAATGTTTTAAAAGAAAAAGCTATCAATAAAATGGCCTATTACTCTGGGCTTTCACAAAAGGTAATACGTCAACATAATTTAGAAGTTCCTATGCCATTTTTCTGGAAAAGCCTTTTGAGAGACAAAGAAGGATATACCATAGGAAGATTAGACTCTCGTTATAAAGGAATGGATATCAAAGAAGCTGGAAATACTCCTGATTATAATAGTGAATTGACCTCCTGGCTTCATGCATTCACTCCTGCTATTAATTATTATTATAGTGAAGAATTAAAATTTAAAACTGATCTCAAATATAATATGTTTGGTCCTGTACACCCATGGAATCGTACCGAAGGGAATAATACTGGAGAAAACCTAAGACGCGCCATGGCAATGAATGCCAATCTACATACAATGATACAATCTGGATATTATGATGGAGCAACTACCTATTTTAATGCTAAATATGTAATGTGGCAACTTAATATAAATGGTAAACTTACAGATCGCCTTAGTTTTAAAGGATATCGTAGTGGCCATATGATGTACCTACGTAATGACGATCTTATTCAGGCCAATGATGATATCAGAACTTTTATTATCAAATCATCTGCTACCATCCATAAAGCCTCAAAATATTAAATTATGACTACAACAATACTCAAGATAAAACCTTTGAATTTCCCTTGGGAAACCAGCGACCCTTTTTTATTCTGTGCATATCACGAAGATCACTATCCTAAAGGAAATGGAAAACTAGGCCCTAATGAATCATTAGAAGGTCGTAATATAGGACAAGATTTTACTATCAAAGATGGATGGAGAATGTACCATGGTAGTACTATCCCTGGGTTTCCTGCTCATCCGCACCGAGGATTCGAAACTGTTACTATCGTACAAAAAGGATTAGTGGATCACTCTGATTCATTAGGTGCTGCAGGTCGTTTTGGTAATGGAGACGTACAATGGATGACCGCAGGCAAAGGAGTACAGCATTCTGAAATGTTTCCATTACTCAATACAGAAAAAGATAACCCCTTTTTATTATTTCAGATTTGGCTTAATCTTCCCAGAGATAAAAAAATGACAGCTCCGCATTTTAAAATGCTTTGGAGTGAAAACGTTCCTACAGTAACACATTTGGATACTACTAAAAACAGTACCGAGATAACATTGATTGCAGGAGATTTATTTGATAAAAAAGCACCTCTACCCGCTCCAGATTCATGGGCTACCGATCCACAAAATGAGGTAGCAATATGGACTGCAAAAATGGATCCCGAAGCAACGTTTACGTTCCCTTCTGCTTCAAAAGGAATAAATAGATCTATCTATTTTTTTAAAGGAAATGAAATTTTAAGCGAGGGATATACAATACCCGTCAATCATGAAATTATTGTAAACGCCGATCAAGAATTAACCTTAAAAAATGGTAATACAGAATCTCATTTATTAGTATTACAAGGTAAACCTATAAATGAACCTGTTGTAAAACACGGGCCATTTGTAATGAATAGCCAAATAGAAATCAGAGAAGCTATCCAAGAATACCAACAAACCGAATTTGGCGGTTGGCCTTGGCCCACATATGACCATGTACACCATTCATCTAAAGGAAGATTTGCTTTGTATCCTGATGGTACCGAAATAAAAAAGTAAGCTATATAACCATAAGAGTGGATAAATAATCCTTATCTTTAGTCTTAGTTGCTTTTGATAAAACAATTATTAACCACATAATTACCAACAACTTATGTTACACTATCTTTAGGTTCCTAAATTTTATTTCATAGATAACATAAGAATATATTATCCAAAATGCGTAATCGAAAAAGATTTCTTTTACTCTTCATACTTGCTCCGTATTTGATACTTGTTTTTTCTTGTAAAGAAGAAAAAATACTAACAGATACGGAAATAAAATGGTTAGAAAAAAACGATTCTATTACAATCGCTTTATTCCCATATTACCCTCCTTATCAATTTATCAATGATAACAATACAATTGAAGGTGTTTTTATAGAATACTTTGATGTGATTGAAGAAAAAACGGGGCATACATTCAAGAAAAAATATTATTCTGATTGGCTCACCCTTATTAATGATATCAAAAATAAAAAAGTAGATATGATTCTTGAGGCACAACCTACAGAGGGTCGTAATCAATATCTTAATTTTTACTCAGGATTATTTGAAACTCCTTTTGTTATAGTTGCTTCAAAAGATACTCCTACTGGTACTACCTTAAATGATTTCAATAACAAAACGATAACTGTACCTACAGGATATGCAGCTGAAGAGTATTTAAAGAAAAAATACTCGGGAATAAAACTTCATACCTATATAGACGAAACTACATCTTTACAAAAAGTACAAGACGGAAAGCATGATGCATATTTTGGTCCAAAAACAGTTGCCAATTTTTTAATTAAAACCAAAAACCTGGATAACCTAAGTATTGTCACACAGACCAAGTATTTTTATAATCCAGGTCTCGCTATTGATAAAGATAATACGATTCTCAATCAGATTATCAAAAAGTCAATTCATGCTATTTCTGATCAAGAAAAACAAGATATTATAGAAAATTGGTTGTATATAAAAACTACTCCTTTTTATACACACCCGAATTTTATTATTCCCATTATAACCTTAATAACATCACTCCTTTTTATTGTTTTAGGTATTCATTTTTATCTAGGACATATTGTAAAAATTAAAACAAGAGCATTACGAATTACTAAGAATATTGCTGAGAAAAATGATCGATTAAAAACTGCTTTTATTCATAATATATCTCATGAGATCAGAACTCCTATGAATACCATTATTGGCTTTTCTAAATTGCTTAAAGAGCCAGAAATAACACCTAATGAAAAAAAAAGATACATTAATTTTATTGTAAATGGCAGTAAACAACTAATTAAAAGTATGGATGACATACTTGAAATTTCAAAATTTCAAACCGATCAGGTTACTCTTACTTCAGAAAAAGCGGATATGCATACTATTTTTGAAACCGTTTTTTCTTTGTATGAAAAAGAAGCCAAGACAAAAGGAATTTCGCTTATACTTAATAATAATCTTACCAAGGATCAACGCTATATACTTACAGATACATCTAAACTTATCAAAAGCATTAGTGGACTTCTGGAAAATGCCATTAAATATACCAAAAGAGGAGCTGTACTTATATCCTGTCTGGCACAAAAAAATACATTAATTATTAATATTAGAGATTCTGGAGTAGGAATCGATCCAAAAAATCAACAACTTATTTTTAAAAGTTTTTCTCAATCTGAAAATCAAATATCAAGAAGATATGGAGAACTGGGATTAGGGCTTACCATTTCTAAAGAGTATACAAATCTAATGGGGGGACAATTGTCTTTCTCCTCTATACCAAATAAAGGATCTACATTCAGGATAGAACTCCCCTTCTATCCTATCATACATAAAGAGAAGAATACTTCTTCTTATTTACCTCATAAAGAATCAAAAACTACCCCATACATTATTTTGATAGCAGAAGATGGGGATGTAAATTATCTAGTTTTAAAAACAATATTGTCAAAAATGGAACATTATCATTTTACTATACATCGTGCAAAAAATGGTAGAGAGGCTGTTAATTTTTGCGAAAGAAACAATGCTATCGATCTTATATTTATGGATATGAAAATGCCAGAAATGAATGGTTACAATGCAACTCGTCTTATCAAAAGCATACACCCACATCTTCCTATAATTGCACAAACTGCATATACAACCAATGAAGATGTTCAGCATGTTTTTATAGCGGGCTGTGATGATTTTATTCCTAAACCCATCGATCCTGTCATTTTAAAAAAAATAATTGATAAATATTTACCTAAAAACTCTGTGCAAAAACCAACAAAAAGTTTGCATACCGTGTTCTAATAAATACTATTGAGAAAAATCTCAACCATAAATAGTATAAATGATAACACTATAAAAAGCGATTATATCAAATTATATCATTACCTTATTTTTAAATAAAAGAATTAAAATCTATATACCATACCTTATAAATAAAATCGCTGTTTTTTGAAAGTGTTATCTTTAAATAGTATCTTTATTAATGAGGAGCAAAAAAAGTAAGTGAATTTTAGCAAACATTATGGCAAAAAAAATTCCATATCCTCTTTTTTCTATTATTTTATTGATAGCTATTTTTTCTTGCTCCAAAACCGAGCTTCTTAATACTGAAGAAAAAGATTGGTTACAAAATAATGATAGCATTACAATAGGTCTCTTCCCCTACTATACTCCATATCAATTTATCAATGAGAATATGCAAATCGATGGGATTCTTATTGATTACCTATCAGTTATAGAAAAAAAGATTGACCATAAATTCAAAAGAAGATTATATACTAATTGGGAGCAATTATTGGAGGATACCAAAAACAATAAAATCCAAATTGTATTAGAAATACAACAAACTTCTACTAGAGATAACTACCTCAACTTCTATTCTCAATTATTTCAATCTAATTATACAATTGTTACAAGAAAAGATACTAACTACGGTACAGAACTTAAAGATTTTTATGACAAGACAATCACGGTTCCAAAAGATTACGGAATCCACGAAATCCTTAAAGAACATGAGAAAAAAATCAATATTACTACAGAGGTATATGACAGTACTTGTTTAAAACAAGTAAATGCTAGAAAATATCATGCATACATAGGCCCAAAAGCAGTTGCCAACTATTTGATAAAAACAGAAAACTTCAAGGATCTTCATATTGTAGGAGAAACTCAATATTCCTATAAACCCAGCATCGCTGTTCAAAAAAGTAATGTAATACTCAATCAAATTATATCTAAGACGGTTTATAGCATTACAGATACCGAAAAAGAAATCGTTCTTGATAATTGGTTGTATCATGCGATCACCCCTTTCTATAAAAAGACAGGTTTTTGGATTACTCTTACAGGAATCATTCTCTTATCACTTGTCATTATCCTTTTACTCAATAGATATTTAAAATATATCATCAAGCAAAAAACAAAAGAATTAAACATTGCAAAAACAAAAGCAGAAGAAAGTAATAAACTCAAAACTTCATTTATCCATAATATATCTCATGAAGTACGCACACCTATGAATGGCATTATTGGTTTTTCTGAATTACTAAATGAACCAGGAATTACTCCTATTAAACAAAAAGAATACACCAAGATCATTATTGATAGTAGTAACCAACTAATTAGTATTATTGATAACATTATTGAAATATCAAAACTAGAAACGAAACAAGTTAAAGTTCGTTTTGAACAAATGGATTTTAATAAGTTATTATATACTCTCTTTTTAGATTTTCAGAGCAAAGCGATTAGTAAAAATATTACAATACACCTAGATAATAGGTTGATCAATGATCAGAGGATGATACTTATGGATAAACAAAAAATAAGTAGAATAATACAAAATCTAATTGATAATGCGATCAAGTTTACTACTCAAGGCACAATAATTATCTCCTGTGAACTCATCAAGGAGTCTTTAGTTATTACTATAAAAGATACAGGAATTGGCATTAAACCAGAAGATCAAGAATTAATATTCAATAACTTTTCTCAATCAGAAAAAGAAGTCACTAAAAGTTACGATGGTCTTGGATTAGGACTATCAATTGCAGAAAAAAATGCTAAATTACTAGGCGGTACTATTTCTTTTACCTCTATGATCGATAAAGGTTCTGTATTTATTGTGACAATACCATATCACCCAATACTAGAAAACGATACATTTGATTCCAACAGAACACAAATGTCTGATACCCCTATAAAACAGGTTATCTTGATTGTAGAAGATGGAGATGTTAATTTTTTATTTCTAAAAACGATTTTACAAAAAATGAAAGGTTACAAGTTTGTAATTCATCGTGCAGAAAATGGTAAAGTTGCTGTAGAATTATGTGAAAAAAATGAGCATATTGATCTTGTGCTTATGGATATACGTATGCCCATTATGGATGGTTATGCAGCCACAAAGAGAATAAAAAGAATAAGACCTAGTCTTCCTATTGTAGCGCAAACGGCATATTCTACAGAAGATGATATCCAAAAAGCACTGGATGCTGGTTGTGATGACTTTGTTTCAAAACCAATAGATAGAAAGCTTCTTAGTCCTTTAATTAACAAATATTTTTCTGTGTTTTCAAAATCAAAGTTTAATTAAAAAATCTACATGTCTATCAAAAATGAATATGAAGGTTTTTTAACTAGTGCTTCTTTATGGATTAATGAAACTCTTTTTGACATCCCTATTTTTGATATACAAACAATATCTGAAACCAATATATCTACAAATTATTCTAGTATCAATATTCGAGAAGATGAAGTGTTAGGCAAACGTGTAGAACATTTTTTTGAATATTTTATAACAAATTCTAATCGCTACACCTTACTTGCAAAAAACATACAGGTATTCTGTAACAAAACAACTATAGGTGAATTGGATTTTATACTTAAAGATCATCTAAATGATCATATATTACACGTAGAATTAGTCTATAAATTTTATCTCTATAATCCGAATATAACAAATGAGCTAGAACGATGGATTGGTCCTAATTGTAAAGATACTTTACTTCAAAAAGTACATAAACTAAAAACAAAACAATTTCCGCTACTTCAAAAAGAAGAAACAAAAAGTGTCTTAGAAAATATACAAATAAACCCTGATGATATACAACAGCGAGTCTGTTATTTAGGAAACCTTTTTGTTCCTTTTTTTATGAAAAATAAAATCTTACCAAAAATCAACAACAAATGTATTATTGGGTTCTGGATAACGACAAAAATGTTTACCTCAGCAAATTATAGTTCTTATCTGTTTTATATTCCTAAGAAAAAAGATTGGATTATAGCTCCTAAACATTGTACTACCTGGTTTTCTTATGATAGTATAATCGAGCAAGTACAACACTCTCTTATTCAAAAAAAATCTCCATTACTTTGGATAAAAAGCAATGGAGAACATTATGATCGTTGTTTTATTGTTTGGTGGTAAGAATATCTATCCTTTTTTTATTATTCTTTATAAAACATTGTAGAAGTACTCTCTCCTACTGCATCCATGTGATATAACTTGAGAATATACATTCCCTTTGCTAGTTGAGAAATATCTAGCACTTTTTGGTTTTTGTACTCTCTTACTTTATGACCATTGATGTCATATATTGCTATTACAAAATCTTTATCCAAAACAGTTCCTTCAATCTCTAATTGATTTGTAGCAGGGCTTGGATATACTTTTATATCGAGTTCTTTTTCTTTCTTTTTTTGAAAAAAAGGAGTCGTCCTATTTTGACAATATAGAGCACTTTGGTATGGTGTAACCAGCATAGTTTTATATACTGGATTCTTATAATACGTTGCTAGTTTTGACGCTAGCCATTTATCATCATCACCATTGGTTCCAATAGATCCTACTCCAGTAGTAGAACCTCCTCCCCATAAAACACTAAAAACATTCATATTGGCTAGCCTTTGCATATTAGAAGTTCCCCAATCATACCCTTTATCATTTTTTAAATGTTCTTCTATATTACTGGCTGCATAATGAGCCTGTGTCAATGCAATACGTTTTAGCTCAGGATGTATTCTACTAATATCAGTTCCTATTCTACTATCTCCCATAAAATAAGACCCAGAAGCCGATGAATGATTAGCAATGTCAAAATTAACGATATTCTCATCTACTGTTGGCATATGCCCTCCTGGTATCTGCCATAACATTATAGGTACATTTCCTATTCGTTCGGCTATTTCTTTACAAAAAATAAGATATTTATCCCAATGTCTGGCTGTCCATGCATAATCCTGAATAGAAACAGGACCAAAACAATCTCGTTCATATCTATCAAAAGCGATAAAATCAGGTTTCCAATCCCCTGTATATAATTGTAAATCATTCATAAAAAGAGCTACTTCTATTGCTTCACTAACTGGGTCATTAAATTCATTTGCATTTTCATATACCCAACGCGCAGATCCAGCAGACCATACATTTTGTTGATATCCAAATGGAATTTTACATTCTCCAACATGATGTATCAAAAAATTAATGGATTGAAAATATCCTTTTAGATCATCAGAAAAAGAGGGAACCTCATTGATGTTTAATTTTTCATCTGCAAATGCTTTTTTAATATCTTGATTTACATCGATTCTCATTGTTCGAATATTATGATCATGTCCAAAAACAACATCTTGTTGAATTGCACCAATTAGATCAGGGCTAATTACAAAAGCTCCTGGGTTAGGGTGGTTTGCATCCTCATAGGTTAACATTACTTTTATTTCCTGAATCAAATTTCTATAATGAAAATACAGGTTTTGACTCTCTGTCATATCCTTTATAGCTTCTCCTGATCCACCACCACTGGCATTGGCAGTATAATGTACCATTACAGGAAGTATAGGTTGGCCTGCTTGGTTAGCTTCTAATCGTCGCGCTTGTTTTATAGTGTTTATAGTTGCTGTCATAGCAGGAATTTTACCTCTATCACCAGCTCCATCAATACCAGAATACTTAAACAATGTACTTAAGGGGGAGTTCTTAAAATTATCATCAAAAGTAGCCGCCGCATTTGTAACTGTACCATGAGACAAGTATTTAGGAAAACCTTTGACTGTAAACTCATTTATAGAATAACTTGTAAAAGAAACTGGGAGCACATTAGAGCCACCCACAGATACAGTAAAATTGGTATTATAACTAGGTACATATATAAGGTTATTAGTTGTATCGGTATAAGGAGGTATGGTAACAAAATAATTTCCTTCTATAACTTGAGTTATGGTAGTAGTTCCTCCTGTAATCTGTTCGCTTCTATCAACTCCTACTATATCATTATTTTTTAGTGTAATGGTTGTAGAAACCCCATTAGGAAGGCCACTTACGGTAACTTTTATATTTTCCTTTCTAATCGTAGATGTAGTATACGGTATAGTTATCACCTTATTCGTAGTAGAAGGCAAAAAAGATAATGGTGATGTTTCTGGATACGCACTAGTATATCTAGTATCACCTACAATAAAATCATTTGCCCATATCACATATTGCTTATCAACCCGTAATGAACTAGTTATTGTATCTACAACTGTCTTTGTCAACAACGTATTAAATTCATCATTCTTATAGGTAACTTGAACTGCATTAGTATCATTTCCTGTTATCATCGTTTTTACATTTGTAAATAATGAAGGTTCTCCGTTTTCTGTATAAAACCGAACTGCATTAGCTAACTCCTCATAAGAAGATGTTACTGTTTTTAGATTTACTTTTACTTTAAAACTTTCATTGGTAGATAACATAGCATGAACCCAAGAAGCTTCAGATAATCCTATATTGATAGTATTACGATATCGATTTCCTTCTGAGGTTTGATTCATATGTATGGTAGATGGATAAGAGATACTACCATTCGTCATAAAGTTGACCAAATTTGGCACTCCATCAGATAGAAATTGAGTTTTAGAATTTCTAACATTGATATCATTTTGCCCAGTATTTTTAACCTCGATCTCTAGGTATACATCTCCCCATGACTGAGGTAAAAAATCCATTTTTAGCTGATAAACTGCTGTTTCGCTACTATAGCTACGAATAAATGTCTGAGCATAGCCTAAAAAATTAATCAATAGGCATAAAACAAGTACTATTTTGAGTTTGTATTTCATTTTATTAGGTTTTAAGAATAGTCATTAATAACCTATTAAAATATAGATAAGTTTATTATTGATAAAAAAAAATAGCTAAGTAGTTAAAAACGACACATTTTCAGGTAATTATTACATCTTTCCAATAAATGAAAAATTTTTATACTAAAAATGAACGCTTTATCAATAAAGTATAAAAAACAGGACAAAAAATCAAAATAATCATACCCATAATACTTACATCTCCCTAGTAAAATATTGTATTTTTAACACTCAAAATTAAGTACTCTTTTTTATTTAGGTGCTTAACCTTACCATTTTACGTCTTATAAATTAATAAGTCCAATGAATTCTTAGGGTTAACATATAGTATCCTAAACTCCCTAAATATATAAGGTCACTTGGTCAAATTACATCAAAAAAACAAATAAAACTTACGTCTTTCAATTAATGATGAAAAAGATAATAATTAATACAAAAACACTCCTATTTATAATCTTAGTGATTGTTGGAATAAATGTAATACTCTACTATACAGAAGGTATCGGAACATTAAAAAAAGAGGCTATCAGAATACAACAAGAATCAAAAAGTAATAAAGAATTCTCAAAACAATTACAATATATAGAGGATCTTCATGACTCACTACAATTACCAAATATAAATGTACTCTACCTTCAGTCGGTAATTGACAGTAAAATGGTCATGATGCTTCAAAAAAAGAATTCTGATGCAATCAAAAATAGACTATTCTATACAGAAATTATCAATACCCAGTTTAAAATATATGACTTGTACAAAAACATCAATAAATTACAAGAAAAATTAATCCAATCAGAAGAAAGTATAGAACAACAATATAGAAGCATCATATTACAACTCGCCAAAAAACACCAACGAGATTAATATTTTATTATCATGAAATCACTTAAATATTTATTATGGACAGCAACAGGGCTTATTTTATTTTTCATGTATGCTGGCACAGCATTTCTTAAAACACCTTTGTTCTTAATCTCCTATTGCCCTGCACTCATACTTACTACAATTTTGACCTATAGAGTAGTTATCAAAAAAAGGAATGCATTACTATTTTTATTGTATACCCATTTGGTTATTTTTCTTACGATTATAATTGTACATTTTACTTTTTTTAAAGAAGAAAATAGAAATGTTATAAAATCAATTGCAAACAGTACTTATTTTATAAGCATGTCTAATGGATATTATGATATTATAATATATTTTTTATACATTATGATACCATTCGCAATTGTAATTTCTGTAGTTACGTTTTACATGTTTAAGTTTTCTGATGGCAGTGATAGAATTGTTGTTTTATTACTCGGATTAATTACGGCATTATGCATTCATACTTCGTTATTCTTTTTACCATATAAAACTTCTTTAAAAAATCATGTAAAAAACTACAAAAACACACATCAAGAGTACGATAAAAAACAAACTGCCAAAACAATCGATGAAATTAGAGAATACATGAATCGAATGGATACAATATCTTTTCTTTCAAAAGAATTTAAGGATAGCCTAGAAGAAAAGATTGATAAGCTACCTTATCAGAACAATTATCCTACTGGAGAAATCCTTTTGCCTAATCAGCTAAAAGAAAAAATTAAAAAATTAGAACATTTATTACTAGAAAAAAGAGAATTAACTTCTCAACTCACCTATAAAGAAAATGAAATAAATCTGCTTAGAGAAATATATTATGATTTTGTGCAACCAATAAAATGTTCTCATTTTAAACTTCTGAAGACTGCTCCTAAAAGTAAGTAAGTTATCATTTAAATTTTGAATTCGATATAACAAAAGCTTATTTTTCTTGTATACCGAATTCAAAATACAACTCAATTATAGTGTACTACCTTGATTCTACTATAATCCCGATTCAACTTTCAAATGTCACATGTTGACTCATTCTTTTTAACCAAAATTCCTTATTCATACATCCTGTAGCATTGCTATATAACTTAATCACAGCGCCTTTATTCAATTTACTAATTAAATTCAATAAACCTTTTGGAAACCATCAAAATTATAAACCATTAATATAGCTTCCATAAAGATCTTTAAAGCTAAAGCCTTCTGATAGTCTGTGTTTACTTAGTTTTTTATATTCTACTAATCCCCATAGCAAAAACTCCATTACAAAATAGCGATCTTCTTCTTTGATATCTGGTTGGTATTTATCAATTAGTTTTTTGAGGGGAGTAATCTGATCTAGTTTCTCTTTATACTCCTTATCAGATATATCGTCCAGTAGTTCAAACCCACTTTCTTCAAAAAACCAATTTATCAATTCTTGATAAGGGCTCTCATATTCTTGTTTTTCTAATTTTTCTATCTTCGGAAAATAGTCTGAAAACAAAGTTTTGATAGCATTTGACAATAAAGAATAAGCTACAGAAGCTGCTCCTTCTTGTTCTCCTTCATACACTAATTCTACCTTACCTGTTATCGCAGGAACCACTCCCATAAAATCGCTCAATCGCAATAAAGTATGATTCTCTGCAGATTGTAACGCTCTATATTCTGCCGTACTTAATAAATTTTGATAAGCAGTGATACTCATTCTTGCACTTATCCCACTCTTATGATCAATAAACTCACTCTCTCTTGCTTGAAAACTGATTTGTTCTATCAAATCTTTTGCCATATCAGGTACATAAACCAAATCTTCCTGCCTAGCATCTAATTTTGCTTCTTGCTGGGTTATTGTTTTTGCTATAGCTATAGTTTCTGGGTAGTGTGTAAGGATTTGTGAGCCTATTCTATCTTTTAGAGGTGTTACAATACTTCCTCTATTTGTATAATCCTCTGGATTTGCAGTAAATACAAATTGTATATCTAATGGTAGTCTAAGTTTAAAACCTCTTATCTGGATATCTCCTTCTTGCAAGATATTAAACAATGCTACTTGTATACGAGCCTGTAAATCTGGCAATTCATTGATCACAAAAACACTTCTATTTGCTCTAGGAATCATTCCAAAATGGATCACACGATCATCTGCATAACTTAATTTCAAGCTAGCTGCCTTTATAGGATCTACATCTCCTATGATATCAGCCACAGTAACATCTGGTGTTGCTAGTTTTTCGGCAAAACGCTCTGATCTGTGTAACCAGCTTATCGGTGTATTATCTCCTTTATCATTAATCAAATTAGTAGCATATCTAGAGATCGGATAAAATGGATCATCATTAATTTCTGAGCCTGCTACCACAGGAATCCATTCATCTAATAAATTAATCATCTGTCTAGCTAAACGTGTTTTTGCCTGTCCTCTAAGTCCCAATAAATTAATATTATGTCGAGAAAGAATAGCTCTTTCTAATTCAGGAATCACAGTATTTTCATATCCATGAATTCCAGTAAAGGTTTTTTCTTTATTTGCTATTTTATTTCTTAGATTATTTCTGAGCTCATCTTTGATCGATACACTTTTATATCCCGATTCTTTTAGTTCTCCTAATGTCTTTATTGTTGTTATTTCCATTTTTTTCTTTTGTTGCTATAGCTTTCTTTTCAAAACGAAATTGTTTATCCTCTTATCCTTTTTTTTCTGTTGTTTTCATAATCCTCAAAAATCATTTCTCCAAGACCGTTAAGTCCAGTATAGAATGCTTTTCCTTGATTCGCATAGGTAAACTCTCTTACAAATTGCATTAAATATGGATCTTGTGCAATCATAAAGGTAGTTATAGGAATATGTAGTTTCCTTGCCTGTTGTGCCATCATATAGCATTTATTTACAATATAACGATCCAAACCATTACTGTTTTTATAATACTGTCCATCTGGCATTCTCAAACAACTTGGTTTACCATCAGTAATCATAAAAATTTGCTTATTTGTATTACGTTTTCTTCGCAATATATCCATGGCCAACTGCAAGCCTGCCACCGTATTGGTATGATATGGCCCTACTTGTAAATAAGGTAATTCCTTTATTGCAATAGGCCAGGCATCATTACCAAAAACTAAAATATCCAGTGTATCTTTTGGATATCGGGTGGTAATAAGTTCTGCAAGCGCCATGGCTACTTTTTTGGCGGGAGTAATACGATCCTCTCCATACAATATCATACTATGACTTATATCTATCATAAGTACAGTACTCATCTGGGCTTTAAATCTAGTTTCTTCTACAACAAGATCATCTTCTGTAAGATGAAGATCATCGATTCCATGATTTATTTGCGCATTTTTAAGGCTTTCGGTTATAGAGATTCGCTCTAATGAATCCCCATATTGATAGTTTCTAAACTCTCCCGAATGTTCATCTCCTTTACCAATATAATTCGTTCTATGGTTTCCTGCACCGCTTCGTTTCAGTTTTCCAAAGATTTGATCCAATGCCCGCTTACGAATTGCTTGTTCTGTCTTGGCTGTAATAGACATTTTTCCTTTTCCGTCAGGTTTAATTTCTTCACGTATGTATCCTTTCTTTTTTAAGTCTTCTACAAAATCATCAAGGGTATACTTATCATCTGTAAGTTGATATTCTTTGTCTAATTCCTTCATCCAATCTAGTGCTTCATCTAAGTCTCCAGAAGTATGAGTAATTATTTCCTGAAAAATATCAAAAAGCTTATCAAAAGGAGATTGTTCTTCCTTCTCAAAAGCGGTAAATGCAAAACCTTTTTTAATTATTTCTTTTTTCTTTTTCATTCGCATAAATTTCTAATACCTATAAAATAGTTATATGTATTTATAAGATAAAGTTAGTACATTTTATAGAAGATAATGCCTGATTACTGATTCAAGCAGAGAGAATTAACATTTGTTTAAAAAAAATCAAAGCGAATTGACTTATCAGAACAAAGTAATCCCCTTATTGAAATTACGGTTTATTGAGTATTTCATAAAAATCAAGTAATAAATTTGAAATTTTAAGACAAATTACCATTTATTTAACATAATAATATTATAAAAAGAGCCGCTATACTCTAATTTTGTAAAACCCCTACTTATAAGATTTTTTGTAAAAGCACTACAACAACCACATATGATAATAAACCTAAACCTCAATGTGATTGCATAATATGTAAGTAACATATTGTATGTAACGCATTAAAATCATTTAGTTATGAAAAATTGTTACGTACTATTTCTCCTAGTATTTCTATCGTCTATTACGTATTCTAACATCATTTATGAAGTAGGTACACTCTCTACAAACAATCAAACCCCAAAAGATCGTAAACTCTCTGCAGAAGAAGTTCAGCAAAGAGGATTTGACCTTTTGGCTAATGAAATTATTGAAAATATTAATGAGATAGATTTACGCAAAACTGCCAGATCTGCAATTTTTGAAACATCGTATGGTTTCAGATGGAAAATGGTCAATCTACATACAGGTAAAATTATTATTATCAAAGTAGATAAGAATTTCAAACTCATCTCTGCCCGTAATAGTGATAATTCAAAAGTAATAATCCCTTAGTTACTTTTCTATAGTACTCTCTTTTTTGATTATATATGTCATTGATCATACACGGCACTATTTACATGTACCGCTATAACAAATAAAGACTTTACATTTATCAATGAAACTATATTTATATCATTTGAGATAAAGATTTAGCACTATTTATCTATCATATCAATTCATACATTACATAAGCATCCGTTTAACACTTTTATAATTCTCTGTATATTCCCAATATATAATTCTATCATATCCATATTTAATCAAAATAAATTTTTCACTTATAGATAATATCCTATCTACAGCTATTATCTTTTTTGAAGCTTCTTCCACTTCAACCGCTTCAGTAATTTCTTTATTTTGATCATCAAAACCATGAAGTATAATATGATTCTTAAGAGTAAGTTCTATAAATTTCATTATTTCTTGTTTTTTTATTCTTTAAATGTATGTTATTTTACCTTAACATGCCTTTAAGACTTTGGCACTTTCATTTTATTTATTTTAGACCTTTCTATATCAATCACCCAAAGCGTGTTAAAATTATTTGATAAAATTGCTGATATTGCAATACCCGCCTTTTTGATGCACATACAAGATGGTACTGTTTTATCTATTAAAAACAGTACATATAATAAGCATCAAATACAATATACTATCATATTTGTATTTCTAAGAACAATGCACAAAAAGCTTTTAAGGTTCAAAATCAGCTATTATTTATTAAAAAAATAAGCACTCGATGTGATTCTAATTAACTCACTTTCAACAAAAATGAAAAAACAACTATTTTTATTACTACTACTAAGTGCGATTTTCACACTATCTGCACAAAAGTTCTCTATGGACCTCATCAAGGATAATACTCCTCGTAATATAGGGCCAGGAGGAATGAGTGGTCGTGTGACTGCCATAGATGTAGTCACGTCTAATCCAGATATTATATATGCAGGAACTGCTTCTGGCGGACTCTGGAAATCTACTTCTGGAGGGATCAAATGGGATCCTATTTTTGATAATGAAGCTACTGCTTCTATCGGATCTGTTGCCATACAACAATCTAATCCTTCTGTCATCTGGATAGGTACAGGAGAAGGAAACCCTAGAAATAGCCTTAATGGCGGATATGGTATCTATAAATCTCTTGATGGTGGAAAAAACTGGAAACTCATGGGGTTAGAAAAAACCCGTCATATTCACAAAGTAATCATTGATCCTACCAACCCTAATGTTGTATATGTTGCTGCAATTGGCTCTCCTTGGGGCGAACATCCAGAAAGAGGTGTCTTTAAAACTACCGATGGAGGAAATACATGGAATAAAATTTTATTTACCAATATCAAAACTGGAGCTGCAGACCTTGTAATGGATCCTACTAATCCCAATAAGCTCATTGTTGCCATGTGGGAACATAAGAGAGATCCATGGTTTTTTAAATCTGGTGGAAAAGGTTCTGGACTGTATATCACTTATGATGGTGGAAAAAACTGGGAAAAACGTACTGATAAAGATGGGCTTCCTAAAGGAAATCTAGGTAGAATAGGTTTAGCTATTGCTCCTAGTAGTCCCAATATTATTTATGCACTTATCGAATCAAAAAAGAATGCCCTATACAAATCTACTGATGGTGGATTTGTTTGGGAAAAAATCAATGATAAAAATGATATCGGTAATCGTCCTTTCTATTACTCAGATATTTTTGTAGATCCTCAAAATGAAAACAGAGTATACTCTATATTTACTTATGTAAATGTTTCTGAAGATGGTGGTAAGAACTTTACACAATTGATGCCAGCTTATGGGGTTGATAATGGGGTGCATCCTGATCATCATGCATGGTGGATACACCCAAATGACGGTAATTTTATGATTGATGGTAATGATGGTGGGCTTAACATTACCAGAGATAGAGGTAAATCTTGGCGTTTTATTGGTAATCTGCCTGTTGCTCAGTTTTACCATATCAATGTAGATAATGAATTTCCTTATAATGTATACGGAGGTATGCAAGATAATGGTAGCTGGAGAGGTCCGGCATATGTTTGGAAATCTCAAGGAATCCGTAATTCTTACTGGCAAGAAATATCTTTTGGTGATGGATTTGATGTTGTACCAGATAAAGATGATTCTAGATACGGTTGGAGCATGAGTCAACAAGGGTATGTAAGCCGATATGATTGGATTACTGGTAATAATTATACAGTACGCCCTAACCACTCTGATCCCAAAGTTAAATTACGTTTTAACTGGAATGCTGCTATAAATATTGATCCTTTTGACAATTCAACTATTTATTTTGGAAGTCAATTTGTACATAAAAGTACTGATAAAGGGATAACTTGGAAAGTTATTTCTCCTGATTTGACTACCAACGACCCAAAAAAACTAAAACAAGATGAGAGTGGCGGATTAACTATGGATGCTACAGGAGCAGAAAATCACTGTACTATTTTGGTAATCGAACCTTCTCCTCTAGAACAAAATATGCTTTGGGCAAGTACAGATGATGGTAGAGTGCATATCACCCAAAATGGGGGAACAAACTGGACAGATGTTTCTAGTAATATCAAAGAACTACCGAAAGGTAGTTGGATTGTACAAATCAAAGCTTCAAACAAAAATAAAGGGGAAGCTTTATTGGTAGCAAATGATTATAGACGATTTAACTATACTCCTTACGCTTTTAGAACTACCGATTACGGAAAAACATGGAAACGTATTGTTGATGAGAATGATGTAAAAAGTTATACTTTAAGTATTATTGAAGATCCTATAGAAAAGAATTTATTATTCTTAGGAACAGACGATGGGTTATACGTATCTATTGATGCAGGAAACAGCTGGATCAAATGGACCAAAAGATTTCCTACAGTATCTGTAAAAGACTTGGTAATACACCCAAGAGAACATGATTTGGTTATAGGGACTTTTGGTAGAGCAGCATGGGTGTTAGATGATATACGCCCATTAAGAGCATTAGCAAAAAGTACTACTATTTTAAACAAGAAACTTCAGGTTTTTGATCCGCCAACTGCATACCAAGCGGCTTATCAACAACCTACAGGTAGTCGATTTGGAGGAGATGCTTTATACAATGGAGAAAACCGTGCATCAGGAGCTCTTATATCTTATTATATTCAAGTAGAACAAAAGAAAAAAGAAGTTTCAGATAAGAAGGAGGAAGAGGAAAAAGAAGATGCTATTGATGATGAAGAGAATGAAAATATAGTTAAATGGGATTCTATTTATCTTAAAATCTATGATGGTGATCGCCTTATCAGAACTTTAAAAGAAAAAACTCCTGATTCTACTGGACTTTATAAAACAAGATGGTCTATGAATGAGAAGGGAGTTGATCACCCTTCTCGCAAAATACAAAAGAAAGATACCGAACGTGGAGGAGCAAATGTAAAGCTAGGAACTTATAAATTGGTAATGGAATATGGAGATCAAAAATCAGAAACCTCTATAAAAGTAGCATCAGATCCTAGATTGACTATATCTCAAAAAAATATAGATGAGGTATATGCGGGTAGTAAAAACTTGGAAAAAATGATTCAAACAGCTGCTAATGCGGTAAAACAATTGGTAGAAAGTAAAGAAATAACATCAAAATACCAAAAGGAACTTACCACATTGGATAAGAAAAAATATAAAGAGCAAATAAAATTATCAAAAGAAGTATCTAAGAAGATTGATAGTGTAATAGCTTTTTATATTGGTAAAGAAGATAAACGACAAGGGATCACTAGTAACCCTGAAGTTACTGTAATGGATCGTATATATAATGCAAGTTGGTATATAAGTAGCCGACAAAATGGACTGAGTGCTACAGAAAAGACCTTGATAACACAGGCAAAAGATCAATTAGAAAAAACTCTAATCAAAACCAATAACTTTTTTGCCAATGATTGGAAACCTTATCAGGAAACTATAGAAAAAATAAAAGTATCTCCATTTAAAGTAACAAAGAGTTTTAATCTAGAATAATTAACAAATTAATATACTCATGAAAAAGCTAATTTTATTTAGTTTAGGAGTGCTTCTTCTCTATTCTTGTAAACAAGAAAAAGAAAAAAAAGAAGAAGTTGTCACTCCTATAAAAATTGATCAGTATTCCATAGAACAATTTATGGATAACGAAAATGCATTTGCAAACGGGTTTTCTTCCGATAAATCCAAAGTGCTTATGACTAGTAATCGTTCAGGGATTTTTAATATGTATACTACACCAAGTCAAGGTGGTGAGTTTACTCCAATCACTAAATCTGATACAGCATCTGTGTACGGGATCTCTTACTTCCCACAAGATGACAGAATCCTATTCAGAATGGATGGTAATGGCGATGAGATTTTCAAAATATTTGTCAAAGACAGTTCTGGAATCAATCGCCTAACTCCAGAAAAAAATGTAAGAGCGTTATTCAGAGGATGGGCAAAAGATGGAAAAAGTTTCTTTTATGCCAGTAATGAGCGAGATCCTAAATTTATGGATCATTATGAAATGAATATTGCTGATTTTACATCTAAACTGATTTATCAAAATAATGATGGAATGGATTTTGGTCAAATGTCTGAAGACAGAAAATATATTCTACTCACAAAACCTATCAATACCAATGATAGAGATTTGTATTTATTGAATACCGAAACCAAAGAGAAGATTAAAATTAATGACAATCTAAGCGGTAATTCACCAGAAGATTTTTCTCCAGACGATAGCTCTTTCTATTATACAACAGATGATAATGCCGAGTTTAGCTACCTGATGAAATATAACCTAGCAGATGGTAGTAAAGAAAAAGTGCTAGAGAAAAAATGGGATATTTCTGCTTTTTATTTTACAAGAAACGGAAAATACCAGGTGCTTTTTACCAATGAGGATGCAAAAACGGTTATGGAGGTTACAGAAGTAGCTACAGGTACTAAGGTTGAATTTCCATCTATCGATTACCAACAAATCAATAGTGCGCGATTCTCTAGAGATGAGACAATGGCATTGCTTAGAGTAAGTGGATCAAATACTCCAAATAATGCATACACCTATGATCTTGCAACAAAAAAACACAATAGACTTACTGATGTTTTAAACAAAGATATCAATGTAAATCATCTAGTAACCTCAGAAGTAGTACGTTTTAAGTCTTTTGATGGGTTAGAAGTTCCTGCTATTTATTATAAACCCAAACAAGCTACTGCAGATCATAAAGTACCTGCTTTGGTATGGGTGCATGGAGGGCCTGGAGGGCAATCCAGACAAGGTTTTAGTTCTATAATTCAATACCTTGTAAATCATGGATATGCTATCCTAGCAGTAAATAATCGAGGAAGTAGTGGTTATGGAAAATCATTTTATAAAATGGATGATCGCAATCATGGTGATAAAGATTTAAAAGATTGTGTTGCAGGAAAAGATTGGCTGGCACAACAGGATATCATAGACGCCGATAAAATAGGAATCATTGGTGGTTCTTATGGAGGATATATGACCATGGCTGCACTAACCTATACCCCTGAAGAGTTCAAGGTAGGGGTTAATATTTTTGGGGTAACCAACTGGTTACGAACGCTAAAAAGTATTCCGCCATGGTGGGAATCTTTTAAAGAAGCTCTTTATACAGAGATGGGAGATCCAAATACGGCAGATTCCATTAGATTACGTCAAATTTCTCCTCTCTTTCATACAGAAAAGGTTACAAAACCATTGATGGTACTACAGGGAGCACAAGACCCTAGAGTATTAAAAATAGAATCTGATGAAATTGTAGAAGGTGTCAAAAAAAATGGAGTTCCTGTAGAGTATGTTCTATTTGAAGATGAAGGTCACGGATTTGTCAAAAAAGAAAATCAAATCGAAGCTTATGGTAGAGTTTTGAAATTCTTAGACAAATACCTAAAAGGAACAAATAAAGAGGTGATCGATGATGAGAAAAATGAATCTACCAAAGTTGATTCAGAATCCTAAAAAAGTTTAAAGCTTTATAAAAAACCTTCTTCCTAGTTTTTAGGAAGGAGGTTTTTTTATACCTATCAAATTCTAACTATTTAATTTCTATAATGAATCTATGAATAAAAAATAAATCGTCAACAAAACACACCACAGATTACATTAATAACTAAACAATAAAACCATAATAACATTGGCTTACATATAGAACATTTTAAAAATATAACAGATTACTCACCTCTTTCTAAGCTTAACAAACTTAAAAGTCTTTATATTGAAGGAAATGGAGGCGGACTTTAATTTATTACCATTGAATCTCTAGAATTTCTTAAAGAAATGCCTCAATTACAATTTTTAAAACTATTGACATTTAGATTACAATCAAAAGATTATTTACCAATATTAGAATTAAAAAACTTAGAACATTTAACATTGAGGAGTAATAGAGAAGTAAAAAACGTATATAGTGATTTAATGAAGTTGCCGAATTTAAAATAGAAACTATTAAAAGAAAGATCTGAAATATTTAATTAAAAACAATCTTTACTGGAATAAAAAATCATTGCTCCACAAGCTTATAGAATGTATTGAAAATAAACTACCTTGGCGGCAAATTCGTTTGAAACAAACCTTGAATCTCGAAACAAGCTTCGAAGTATTAAAATCTCACTTAGTGAGTAAATAAAGATACATATGACAACAACTAAAATAGGAATTATAACTGTTAGCGATAGAGCAAGTGCAGGGGTTTATGAAGATCTAAGTGGAAAAGTAATCATAGATACCCTACATAAATATTTAACTTCAAATTGGAAAGAGGTGTACAAAATAATTCCAGACGAACAGAAGATTATTGAAAAAACCATCATTGATATGGTCGATCATCAAAATTGTTGTTTAGTTGTTACCACTGGAGGAACAGGTCCAGCAAAAAGAGATGTTACTCCTGAGGCTACTGAAGCTGTGTGTGATCGTATGATGCCAGGTTTTGGAGAGCTTATGAGGGCAGAATCTTTAAAGTTTGTACCTACTGGATACGCTAGAGCAAGCTGACCCCCTCCCTAGATCAGTATTAGGCACTATATATTAGCTGCCGTTCTGTCGGATACTGACCCCTCTGTATTAAAAAGATAGCCTAATATTACTTTTGACAAGTACTGTGATCAATTATTCTGGACTAAGCTGACCCTTTTGGATGGGGTTTGTTAGATTCTAGAGCATATTGACCCCTTTATTGAACAAAAGTTGTTTTGATTCTGGAGCATGTTGACCCCTCTCTACTGGAGATGATAGGATAGTATTCTGGATCAAGCTGACCCCCCTTAGGCTATTTGATTTTGGTTTTACTTGATGGTTTTTTAACCGTCAAAAGATGTCTATGGCAGGAACACCAAAACGTATGAGTTTAGTAATACAATTTACGGATAAATTTTTCGTATATTTAAAGAATGGGTAAGCATATATTATTAGAAGTAAAAGAATCCTCAAGTCATTTACGGAATTTAATCAGAAAAGAGACTAATCCTAAAAATGTATTACGACTACAATCTTTGTTACATATTAGAGAATCAAGCTTTTCTACACAATCAGCCTTGGCAGAACATTTAGGATATCACGTTCGTAGTATGGAACTTTGGCTCAAGTTATATAAAGAAGGAGGTTTATTCGCCATGCTTTTGAATTCAAAAGAAAAACAGCAGCGCAAGCGAATCATTACTCCAGCTGTACACGATGGATTATCAAAACGACTTAATAATCCAGAGCAAGGTTTCCATAGTTACGTACAAGCGG
>NZ_PGUB01000073.1:0-25431 GCF_002924285.1 Aquimarina sp. I32.4
AACCCTCGCTTGGCTAATGGTATGTGTGGAATTATTTCCATTTCTATTGTATATTTGTCTAGTACGCTGTACATAATGGGCTGCTTTTAAATAATTTACGTGTCGTAACGCAAATATCGGCAGCCCGTTTTTACAATTCAAAAAAAAGTTTAAATCAGTTCATTGTTAAAGTAAACATCGTATCATACATTGATCTATCCGCATACTATATAATTAGTTACCGCTACACATTATTTTTTACTTGCCCATTCTTTAATCGATTTGTTACTAAGCTCTATAGCAACCTTCTCTCTATTACCATCATTCATTTTAGATAATTCTATACAATATTTTGCTGCTTTAATAGCATTATCATACTGTTTCAATTTTGAAAGAATCACTGAATATTCCCTATAATCCCAGTAATTAGGTTTTTCTCTTAAAGAAATTGCTTGTTCCATCCATATTTTCGCTTGCTCTAAATCATAATTTCTTTCGTGATAGTTTACAGCAGCTACATGAAATTCTGTTACATTCTTATGTAACTCAGCTTTTGTATTTTCTTCTAATACTTCTTTAAAATGAAATTCAATCGGAATAGAAACATAAGTTCGCTCCCACATTATTCCTAAACTAGCAGAAGATTCTTTGATATCATCTATATTAATTGTTAAAGTTTCTACATCTCTGTTTAGCTTAAATGTAGGAACAATAGTACGAAGGGCTATTTTTTCATCGTTCCATTCTTTAGGAACTCCCCAGTTTTCTATATCTATATAAAAGAAGATTTCCCAAAACTCAATATTTGGTTTGCTATATATTGCATAAGAACCTGCTTCCAGTTTTTTTCCATCAATTTCAACAGCTTTACTAAACGTTATAGTGGTATTTTTATTAGCTCCTGTTCTCCATATTTTATCATATTCCTCAAGCTCTCCAAATATAACTCTACCTTTCATTGAAGGACGGTAATATTCTAATTTAACATCAGTAAGACCAACTCTTTGTTCTGTTTTTTGAAGAAAACTCTTTTTTGGTCTTCTTACTTGAGCAAATAAACTTATAGATATAAAACATATTAGGATGGATAAAAAAAAGGGTTTATTCATTTTATAATGATTTTTTGATTCTGATTAATGTGTCCAAATTATCTATCTAATATCCATCTATTATTCGAGAATCAACATACCAAAAGCATCTGGTACATGAAATTGAGGGGTTTTGGTCATTGTACTATTCCAACAAGCAAAAGTTGATGTTTCTGTAGCATGACTCCAATTTTTGTCTGTCTGATCAATATTAGAAATAATCCTAAACATATTTATTCTATATGTTTCATCGGGAGTAGCTTCTGGGAATTCCAATAATTTAAGTGGTAGTTTGAGATACCCTTTCCATAGATGATTTTTACTATCTTTTTCAACCATATGTATCACACCAGAAGAATTAGTTTCTATATACTCTATTTTATATTCTCTAGTTGGTTTAAAACGATTGGTAATTTTACCTAAAAACAAAGCATTATTAGGGTTAAGTTGAATCTCAAGATACTTTTCCTGCACTTCTTTACCTTTACTTATAAAAAGTTCAAATACTTCTTGATTAAACATAGAAGAATTATCCTCTGTATAGTAATTTTGATCTACTTTGGGGTTATTTCTACATTCAAACTTTATTTCTAAAAAACCCTCATCATATTTCAAGGAAACCCTTGTTTCTTCTTCTATAGGCTTACCTCCTACTGAATGATTAAAGTGTAGACTTTCTATCTCTGTAAATTTCTTTGAATTGATTTTTAGTACAGGAAGCTCTTTCTTCTTTTCTTTTTGTGTGCTTCCAATATCACGTGTAGTATTTGTTGAATTTTCTTTGCATGAGATAATTAAAAGAATAAAAGATACTACTATTATTTTTTTCATGACTAAATCTTTTATCCCCTAATTATTATTTGTCTTCAATATATAAATAATGTATCTCTATAAAATTGTTTTCATAAAAAGAAAAACCAACTATTTTTTATAAACTCCCACAGGAATACACTAGCATTACTTTTATACTCCTATGAGGTTTATTTCTACTCCTTCTTCTTAAGAACCTACTTCTGTTTTGACTACTGAAGAGTTCTTACTAGCAATCCAATCAGCTACTAATTCTTCTAAAACCGTAAGTGGTACAGCACCATTGGTCAATACGACATCATGAAACTCTCGGATATCAAACTGATCACCAAGTTCATTTTTTGCATTTTCTCGTAATTCAAGGATTTTATTCATTCCTATTTTATATGCTGTTGCCTGACTAGGCATTACAACATGGCGTTCTACCATTTTTATAGCATCACTCTCTGCATTAGGGGTATTATCTGTATAATATTTGATCCCTTCTTCTCGTGTCCATTTTTTACTATGAATTCCTGTATCTACTACCAATCGACAAGCTCTCCATAACTCCATTGCCAATCTACCAAAATCAGAATATGGGTCACTGTACATTCCTATCTCTTTTGGCAATAACTCATTATATAATCCCCAACCTTCTACGTATGCAGTATATCCCCCAAATTTTCTAAACTTAGGAATTCCTTGTAGTTCCTGAGCAATAGATAATTGCATATGATGCCCTGGTAATCCTTCGTGATATGCCAATGCTTCCATTTGATATTTTGGCATAGCTGTCATATCATATAAATTAGCATAATAAGTTCCTGATCTTGATCCATCTGGTGTACCTGGCTGATAAAAAGCTTTTCCTGCACTTTTTTCTCTAAAAGGTTCTACTGCTTTTACTACAATATCTGCTTTAGGTTTGGTAATAAAGAGTTCATCTAGTTTAGATTTCATTGTATCTATTAATGCAACTGCTTCTTTGAGATATGCCGCTTTTCCTGTCTCATCATTTGGGAAATAAAACTGTTTATCTTCTTTCATAAAAGTAAAAAAGTCTTGCAATGTCCCCTCGTATTTTACTTGCTTCATAATCGCACGCATTTCATTATGAATACGCCCTACCTCTTTCAATCCCAGTTCATGAATTTGATCTGCTGTCATATTTGTAGTGGTAGTACGTTGTAATGCAATATTATAAAAAGCATCTCCTTTAGGAAATTTCCATACTCCATCATCTGTAGTTGCGCGTTGTTGTTGTTCCTCTAATAGAACAATAAGATTAGCATATGCTGGCTTTACTCCTTCTAATAATGCTTTTTTTGCAAGAGTTTCTAATTGTTCTTTTTCGTCTTCTGAAAGTTCTAATGTTTTGATTTTATTTTTAAAATCTGCTAATAATGTACTTTCTTGATTAGATTTATCAAAAGGTTGTCCTGATATGATATTACGGCAATCATCTAACACTTTGGTAAATACAAATTTTGGAGGAAGAACTCCATTTTTTTCTCTGATCTTAAGATTTTCTACTGCTTGAGTAAACATTTCGTCAAAACCATTCAGTCTAGAAATATATGCTTCTGCATCACTCTTACTTTCTATTCTATGCATATTGATCATAAAGGCTGGCGTGTCTGCTTGTAGCCCATGCATTTGATTTACGGGATAGTTATAAAATCTATATTTAAAATCTTCTATTTCATTTTCAAGATTTTCTTTCATTAATTTATAACTCAATGCTGTAGTTTTGTCAAGCAACGTTATATCTACAGAGTCTTTTAAATAATTCAGGCGTTTTTTTGCATACTCTAAGTCTTCTGCCTCTTTTTTTGACGAGATATCATCCCATTTACTATAATCTTCGGTTTTAACTCCTAAGTATGTTTGCATCATTGGGGATCGCGCTAATTCTTCTTGAAATTGCTTTTCGAACCAATCATTTAATTTTTTAGAACGTTCTTCTATTACTTGCTTTGATACGGCAAGATCTTCTTGTTTGGGTTCTTTTACTTCTTGCTTACAAGCTGTAAAAGCAAGAAAAGAAGAAAACAATAATACACTGATTTTTGTATTGTTCATGATATTGTTTTTATTAGGGTTAATTAGTTATTTCAATACAGAAAATTCTACTGTTGAATCGTGGTATACTTTATGTGTTTGCTTTGTAAAATCAGATGGATCTGCTTTAAAAATGTTAGGTACAAAAGTTTGAGGATTCAAATCAATAAGAGGAAACCATGTACTTTGCACCTGAATCTGAATTTTATGTCCTTTTTTGAAGGTATGGTGTATATCTTGTAATTTGATATTTACATCTGTTTTTTTGTTTGCGATAAAAGGCTCTGGTTTACTAAAGTCATTTCTAAAACGTCCTCTCATCACTTCACTACGTACCATCATATGATAGTTACTCATTTTTAGATGATCTTGTGTTTCTTGAGTATCTGTAGCATCATCAGGATATACATCTACCAATTTTATTATCCAATCGGCATCGGTACCTGTTGTGGCGACTTTGAGCTTTGCCAATACTTCTCCTGATAGTGTTACATCTTCTGTAAGATCTGAAGTCTCAAATACCAACACATCTGGGCGCCTAGCTGCAAATCGTTGATCATCTGTCATGTATTTTCTAGGAGTAAATACCATTTTCACATCCTCTGAGTAAGGAACTGGCTTTTTGGGGTCACTAGTAAATTCAGAATAACCTGTTCCAGTTTTATCGGATAAGGCATCATCTTCTGATAAGTAAAATATTTTCTTTTCTACGGTTGCAGGTGGCCAACTCTCAAAAGAATTCCATTCTTTCTTACCTGTATCAAATATTTGAATTTCTGGTAATCCTGTTTTTCCGTTGGCTTCTCCTTTTAGAAAATGGTTAAAAAATGTAGTTTCCACATTTTTTTGAAAATCACGAGATAAATCATCTCCAAAATATACATTTCCAACAGCTTGTCTTTTTTTGGTTCTTGCCCAATCTCCATGGCTCCAAGGACCAAAAACCATAATATTATAGTTATCGCTCTTCTTCTCTATGTTTTCATAAGTTTCAAAAGGCCCATACAAATCTTCGGCATCAAATAATCCTCCTACAACCATTACGGCGGGTTTAATCTTTTTTAGGTGCTGAATAATTCCTCTTTTTTGCCAAAACTCATCATAATTAGGATGTTCTTTGAGTTGTGTCCAGAAGACATTATCTTCTTTATAATATTTATCTAGGTTTTGCAATGGTCCAGCATCCAGAAAAAACTGATACTGGTCTTTACTTGGTAGTTCTGTAAATTTATACCAAGGTTCTGAAACTGGTTTTGTTTTTTCATGTCCAAATAATGCTGTAACTCGCCAATAACTCAATAAATAAGCTCCATTATGATGAAAGTCATCAAAAAAGAAATCTCCTATACATGCTTGAGGAGATACTGCTTTTAATGCTGGATGTGAATCTAATAATGAATATGTTGAATAGAAACCTGGGTATGAAATTCCCCATATCCCAACTCTACCATTGGTATTGGCAACATTTTTTACCAACCAATCTATTGTATCATATGTATCACTGGCTTCATCAAATTGCTTTCCTTTTTTATTAGGAATATATGCTCTCATATTATCATATACTCCTTCACTCATCCAGCGACCTCGTACATCTTGGTATACCACAATATTACCTTCTTTCATAAGAAATTCATTAGGGCCAACTTTTGACCGGAATTTATCTTTTCCATATGGTTTAGAACTATATGGTGTACGTTGCATTAAAATAGGGTATTCTTTGGTGGTATCCTTTGGAGAATATATGGTTGTATGAAGCTTAACTCCATCTCTCATCACAATACCAACTTCTTGTTTTGTATAATGTTCTTTTACATCATAGGGTTTTGTTTCTTGAGGGAATCCTGTATTACAAGAAAGAAAAACAAGAGCCCCTAAAAGAATAAATCTTACTGATCGCATTGATTATAATTTAGTTTAGCGATCAATATAAAAAAATGTAATATGAGCATAATATTTTTAAGGAGATTTTAACAACTTTTTACATAGCAAAATCTTTTACTCTTTATTATGAGGCATATTTATTTTTTAAAATTTTTCAACCCAGTTTTTAACCACTCTAAGTACTCATTAGTATCTGGAGTGTATGCTGTAGTATAATTAAGTAAATTCATATCTGTATCTAATAACACATAATATGGTTGTGAGTTGTTTTGAAAATTCAAGGTCTGAAAAGTTGCCCATTTATCACCTATTGTTCTAATACTCTTAACTCTCCCATCTGGTTTAAGGAACTCAAACTGATCCTTTTCTGACAATGCTTTACGATCATCTACATATAAGGAGATTAATACATATTTATTTTTAAGTATTTCTATAATTTCGGGATAGCTCCATACTTGTTCCTCCATTTTACGACAGTTTACGCAAGCCCATCCTGTAAAATCAATCATTATAGGTTTATTTTGTGCCTTGGCTGCTTTTACTCCTTCTTCAAAATCAGTATATGCATTTAACCCCAATGGGCCATGTGCTTCTTTTTCATAGATACTATAAAATAACGGGGGTGGAAAACCACTAAGTAGTTTTAAGTTTGCATACGCTGTATTGGTAAGCCCAGGAACTAGGTAAATAACAAAGGCTAAAGTAATCACTCCTAAGGTTTTTCTTGCTGTACTCAGCTTTTGTATTGGACTATCATGTGGAAAACGTATTTTACCAAAAAGATACAATGTCAACCCAATACCAATAATAATCCAGATTGCAATAAATATTTCACGTTTTAGAATTCCCCAGTGTTCTACCAAATCTGCATTGGATAAAAACTTAAATGCAAGAGCTAGCTCTATAAACCCTAAAACTACTTTTACAGAATTCAACCAACCTCCACTTTTTGGTAATGAGTTTAGCCAATTAGGGAATAAAGCAAATAATGCAAATGGCAATGCGAGTGCCAATCCAAAGCCTCCCATTCCAAAACTTAATTGCATTGCTCCCCCATCACTACTTAACGATCCTCCTAATAAAGAACCTAAGATAGGTCCTGTACATGAGAAAGATACCAAGGCTAATGTCAATGCCATAAAGAAGATTCCTATTACTCCTCCTATACTAGTAGCTTTACTATCTAGTTTGGTGCTCCAGGATGCTGGTAGTGTAATTTCAAAATACCCAAAAAAGGAGATTGCAAATACTATAAAGATTATAAAGAAAACAATATTGAGGGTTACATTGGTAGAAATGTTATTGAGTATCTCTGGATCTAATGAATCTAATACATGAAAAGGCAAGCTTAATAATACATAGATGACAAAAATAAAAACACCATATAGTATTGCATTAAACAATCCTTTTTTACGATCTCTGGCTCCTTTGGTAAAAAAAGACACTGTAAGAGGGATCATAGGGAATACACAAGGGGTAAGTAATGCTATGAGTCCTCCTAAAAACCCTAAGGCAAAAATGGTAAAAAAGCCTTTCTCTTCTACTTCTTCAGAAGGAAAAGTGTCTTTTCCTTTTATAGCTACATATAATGCTTCTGATTTCTGTTTATCTTCTGCTGTAATACTAGAAAGGTCTCCTTTATTTTCTACAGCTTTTCCTGATAGGTTAATGATAAAATCTACTGTCTCTGGAGCGAGACATTTCTCATCATCACAAACAGAAAAAAACACTTCTGCTTTAACCTCTTTCAGGTTGTTATCAATACGTTTTATTTTTTGAGTAAATGTAACTTTATCTTCAAAGTACTTTACATTCATCTCAAATATATTGTCGAATTTTTCTATCCCTTTGGGTTCTATTGTTTCTCCTATAAGTATATATGTTTCTGGTGTAGTATTATATGTAAACTCTGTAGGTGTAGGGGCTATCTCATCTCCTTGAGCTTCCTTTTGTGAATATAAGTGCCACCCTTTATCTAAGGTTGCCTCAAAAGATAATGTATACACATCTTCTGTTTCATTTTGAACACTAGCTTTCCATTTAACTGGATCCAGCGTTTGAGAAAAAAGAGAGTTAGAAAATAATATTGTGGTTAGTAATAATATAAAATATCGCATCAGCTTATTGTAATTTTTAGTACTTGTTTTGTTTGGGGTATTATCTTGAATCTGTTGTCTGCTCTATAATTTATAATCCATACAATATCATCGCCAGAGCATAATAACCAGATTCTTTCTTTGGCCAGCAAGGATAATTTTTCATCTTTAAAAAATTTACTCAATTTTTTCTTACCTCGCATTCCCAGTGGATAAAAATAGTCGCCTTCTTTCCATTTTCTTACAATCAATGGGTATTTTAACTTTTCTTTATCTACATATATTGTTTTGAGATCAATATCTAAAATACCTTCTACCTCTTTAAACTTGAGTGTTCCTGAGGGAATCATCAACATACGTTCTTCTTCTCGTATACTATAGGTGCGATCAGTTCTTCTTTCTGTCACAGGGCGTATCAATAAATACTCTCGGTCTTTTACTAAACGATGTGTCCCCGAAAAGATTTGTTTTCCTGACTGTGCAGTAAGCATGTGTTCTATATCACCCCAAGCAGTGAAGTTATACTCTTTTAACAAAAAATACAGACTTGCTTTTGGATTTTCATATGTATTTAATCTATTTATAGAAACTTGAATCGTTTCATTATCTACAGTTTCAAATAGCTCTTTTTTAAGATAGGAAGTCTGACTTTTTATAAACTCATTACTTTGCTTTATATATGACAAAGTGGTATTAAAATTTTGTAAAAACTGAGGCGTAATTGATTTCAAATCAGGGATTACATCGATTCTAAGTTTATTTCTCAGATATTTAGTACTCTTATTACTACTATCTTCTCGCCATTGTAGTTTATTTTTTTTGGCAAATTCTAAAAGTGCATCTCTTGTAAAGGGAAGTAATGGTCTAACAAAAGTATCATTTACTTCTGGAATTCCCATTAATCCTTCTATGCCCGTGCCTCTAGAAAGGTTGATTAAAAAAGTTTCTAAATTATCATCTGCATGATGTGCTGTAAAAATATAATCGTATTGATGGGTTATTTCTAATTCTTTAAACCAAGAATATCGTAATTCTCTTGCCGCCATTTGTATAGATTGCTGGTGCTTCTGCGCATAGTTTTCTGTATCAAAACTAGTTCTATAAATTGGTGATTTAAACTCATTGGCCAAGTGAATAACAAATTGCTCATCTTCATCACTTTCTTCTCCTCTCAGACCAAAATTACAATGCGCCAGACCAAACTGTAATTTCAAGAGGTGGCATAACTTGGTTAATACAACACTGTCTAGTCCTCCACTACAGGCTATCAATAACTTGCTTCCCTCAAGAAAAGAAAGTTTAGTGGCAATATGATCTTTAAATTCTTGTAACAATTTAGATTTTGTATGGTATTATTTTCATTTTTCAAATATACAATTTTGAATTGCTATCACAACCCACAACAAAAATCATCATTAACCATTGATTATCAAGTTTTTAACACTAATTACGATTTGTTTTCATTATTTTTAGAAAACAACTCATAAATGGCTGATAGATGAACAGGGTAGACGACTTACAAGACTTTTATGGTACAGATGATCAAAAAGAATTTAGCAAGAAATTATTATCTATTGTACCCCACTTACATCCTTATGTAAAACATAGATTATATATTGCAGAAAGCATTGGTATTTTACCTCAAAACATGTATTGTTCTAATGGAATTATTGATGATGCAATCGTAAAACTACATCACGATAAATTTGATCCATATATCGATACTTTATCGCTAGAATTACAGCTTTTTAAAATTACAGATGAGCTTATCGATGATTTATATATTCATGAGGGTTGGCATCAGAATAATATAAGCACTAGTCATTTTCTCAAGGAAGAACTAGAAAAACTTGAAGAAAACTATACTGTAGAGGCAGATAATGATCTCATTATGAAAGAAGATTTAGATGATATTTGCTATCACCAAAATCAAGGAAAAAAACAAAATTTTATTTATGATGACAGAGACTCAGAGATTCTTAAAATTATAGAATCAGAACCTTCTTCTGATCATAAAAAACAAAAGTTACTCGGTAAGTTTTATAGTTGGCTCCCGATAGAAACTTCTAAAATCATTGATCTATTTGTTTTTGGTAAATTAAACTTTGAAGAAATAGCAACTATCAAAGAAATAACCGCACAAGAGGTCAAAGAGATTATTATTAATGTTAGGAAAAGTTTTAGAAAAAACCTTATTTAATCCTTAACAGGCTCTTTTTTTTGATACTGTTTTGACCCCTATAAAACAAGAGTAATCTTTTAAATTTGGATTATTAATTATGCTACTCTATTTTTCATTAAAATTAAGTGTTTGTCTTTGTTCCATTTTTCCATAGGAGTTATTCTTCCCAATAGTCCATGATGCCTTACGTTGTTATAGAAAACCACATATCTTTTTAGTATTTGTTGAATCTCTCCAAATGTTCTATACTCAAATCGTTGAAAGACTTCTTTTTTAAGTATTCCATGATAAGCTTCTACGATACCAATCTCTTCCGAAGTAGCTAGTATTTCTAACTTCTGGTCTAAAGTCCATTTCTTGTATTTCATATCTCAAATGTATTAGTTTGAAATTTAAAAGAACACTCCGAACTTATTGGGGGCTAAACTAGATACATCTTCATTAATTATGAAAGGACTAGTCTTATTTCTTTCGGCTTTTTCAATTTATTATTTTTCTATTTTTATAAAAAGGAATCTTATTTATAAAGAGGTGATTTCATCTAATAACCCTTACAGCATATGCACTGTTTTTGGGGTAAAGACATTTCACTACAAACAGGGTAAGGTATATATGCATGGCTATCTAACTTAGCATTATCATAAATACTAACCAAATTTACCTCTAAATTATACCATAATAATATGGAAACATCTTCTCAGTCAAAAAATATCTCAATACCATCCTTCCCAAAGAACATTATAGTAAGGTCACTCTATATTCTTACTATAGCATCACTACTACTTGTAATATATGGAAATAAAAATATCAATGTTACTCATAAACAAACCAAACAAGCGATAAAGAATACTATTTATCCTACTAATAATCAGCTAGATAAAGCTCCGTGTATTACCTCTGCAGATAGACAGGTCTTGATTAAACTATTTGAGGCTAATCCAGAAAGTAAATTAAAATGGAACCTACAGGATAAAACTATGGATAGCTGGAAAGGAGTTACCCATATCAAAGGGAAGGTTATCAAATTAAATTTAAAAAGTAGTAACATAACAAATATTCCACCTGAAATAAGGGAGCTTAAAAGCTTAGAAGAACTCCATTTACCATTTAACAAACTCAAAAAAATACCTTCTGCAATAGGTAACTTAGACAATCTAACTGTTCTAAATCTATCATTTAACAATCTCAAAAATATTCCTTCCGAAATAGGATATCTGGATAAATTAAATTATTTGAACATCGCTAAAAACGAATTGAGTAAGCTTCCATTAGAAATAGGAAATCTAAAAAAGTTGACGTATCTAAATACCACCATAAATAACCTAAACACAATTCCCGCAAGTATTGGAAATTTGCAACAATTAATTTATTTAAATATTTCCCAAAACAACCTTAATAGCATTCCTGCAGAAATAGGGAATTTAAATAAACTAGAAGAGATCAATCTACAAACCAATAAATTAAAAAGAATACCATCAACAATAGGAAAAATAAGCTCCTTGACAACTTTACATATCAATGATAATCAACTAAACAATCTCCCAAGAGAAATAGGGGAATTACAAGAATTAACTACTTTATTACTGAATAACAATAAAATAAAAAATATTCCTATAGAAATTAAGAAGTTAAAAAAACTAACAAAATTATCTATTGATAAAAACAGTCTTATCAATATACCTATTGAAATTGGTAAACTAAACAACTTACAAGAACTATCCCTACAAAATAACAACCTGACTACTATTCCTAAGGAAATAGGAAATCTAGATAATCTGGCAACATTACTTTTAAATAAAAACAAACTCAGTGATGTTCCTTCTGAAATCGAAGGTTTAAAACATCTAAAAAAACTGAATTTACAAAGTAATAATTTAAAAAGTATTCCTAAAGAAATAGGGAATTTATACAATGTAGAATATTTATATCTCAATGATAACCGACTAAAAAATATTCCTCAAACCATAGGAGGTTTAACCAAATTAATGGTATTAAATATTCGTAATAACAAATTCATCACTATCCCAGCAATTATATGCAACTTAAGCAGAAATACAAGCACAATGGTATATAAGAATTTTGAAACTAATTGCCTATAAAGCATAAAATACTAACGTATTGAAACATACACCTAAACTTTGGTTGATTTCCCTGTGTTTTTTTAACTTATTTTTAATACTGAATCGTGTATCATTTAATGCCAATCGGTACTTCTTATCACAAAAAAAAACTACTTTTAGCTTTATAAAAACAATTACTATAAAAACAATCAAAAAAATATTTGAACACCTTGTATCTATTCCTGATTCTGAATGGAGAATGATTGCTCAATATTTTACCGTACAAGAAATTCCAAATAAAGGGTTTCTTTTACAAGAAGGGCAAATAGCGCGAGAAACTTTTTTTATAAAAAAAGGGTGTTGCAGATCTTTTTATAATTTTGATGGTGTAGAAAAAAACATTAGTTTTTCTAGAGAAAATAGTTGGCAAACTGATATCGATAGTTTTTTTAACCACAAACCTTCTACTTCTTATATTCAAGCTATTGAACCCTCTACTGTACTTGGGTTAACCTATGTAAATAAAAAAAAACTCTTTGCCTATCATCAGGGGTTTGAATCATATTTTAGGATTTTGGCAGAAAAAAAAGTAACTTTCTTATTAGAAATAATGGGTAAACGTAACAATTTGGGTGCTAAAGAACGATTTATTGCATTAAAGAAACGACAACCTTGGGTTTTTCAACGCGTTCCTCAATATCATATCGCTTCCTTTTTAGGAATCAGCCCTACATCATTTAGCCTAATACAAAAAGAAATTTCACAAACAGAGTAAAAAACATGAACTGCAACAAAAAGGATTGTCTTTGCTATCCTTGTAAGAATTATAAAAGACAGAATTACTGATGCATATTCATATATTCTAGGACTGCTCAACAGTACTAACAAAAGCTCATATAATCTAAAAATCAAGAATCTATATATAACCAAAGGGAAGTTTAAAAACTTCCCTTTGGTTGAGAATAATACCTACATATTTATTTAATAAATACTTTTTGAGTAATTATTTCTTTTGTAGTTTTTATTTGCAAGAAATAGGTTCCTGTCAATAAACCACTTACATCAAACTGTCCTTTAAACATTCCATCAGGAGAAGTTTTTAACAACTGTGTTTTTAATACTCTTCCACTAACATCTTTTAACTCAATACGATTAGAGCTTACATTCATCATATTGATTTCAATATTTAATATTTCTGTTACAGGATTAGGGTAGACTTTAAAATAAAAATATTTTCTCCTTAAGTTCAGATCAGAACCTGAGTCAAATATTGTAGATTTATTTGCACTACAAGCTTCTAAATAGTCCCATGAAGAAGTTGTTTTTACCCACAATCCTCCCTGAAAAACTACTTTATCTCCAGGTTGATATTGTACTGAATTACTCCATTGGGCAACACCATCACAAGGATTTCCTCCTGAACTACAGTTACCAGAAGAAGAATACGTTGTTTGATTACATACTATAGAAAAGTTATCTACGATATCTCCAGTAGACTTTTTCTTAGCTTCCCAAATACCTCCAACTGTAGTATTGGTAGTAAAATTTCCTCCAGCATTTACAGTTCCTCTCAGGGTATTATTTTGATAATATTCTAAAACACAATCTGTAGTATTGCTAAACGTTACAGACACTGAATCTCCATCAGAACATCCTCCTACATTTCCTAGGTTTTTTATGGCCTTTTTTATATTTGGTAATGGTCCTATATGACCTCCGCTTCCTTGAGCTACTCCAGTAGACATAAGGAGGTCTCTCATTTCTCTAGGAGTAATAAGTTTTCCTAATTTTTCTTTTGCATACGATTGTATACATGCCACTGCACTTGTCACAATCGGGGTAGCAGAACTTGTTCCGCTGAAAGTAGCAGTATATTCTTTTTTATAATCATTATCATAGGTTACATTACCATATCCTGTTGTAAAAACATTATGCCCCCATCCCTGAACATTTACTCGTTGTCCATAGGTACTAAAACCTAATTTATTATGTGCACTATTGGATGTTCCTGCACCAACAATAATACTCCCGTTGTCACCTCTATTTCTATACGCACTATATGGTGATGAATCTAAATTAGCAGATCCATTTCCTGCCGCTGCTACCACAATAACACCTACATCTGTAGCTGCTTTTACAGCATCCCATACAGATTGTGTTATATCTGCTGGTACATACTTACCTTCAGGTCCGCCTATTTGCATTTCTAATACAATAACATCGCCCGCCTGCGAGTTTTGTGTTGCTTTTATTATTGCTACAGCTCGCCCTTGAATTTCACTATATACTCTTCCTACTGCCTTAGGAGCAGTACCTTTAATTCCTAAATTATTATCCTCATCTCCTACCAGAATTCCCATAACGGCAATACCATGATCCTCAGAAATATTAGCATCATGAGACGTACCATAAGCAATATCCTGATTCACAAATTCTTCGTGATCAAGTTTTCCCCAACTATATTCTATATCAGAAATTTTTACTCCTTGTCCCATAGCCCCTAGTGACCATGCATAATCAACATCTATTCCTGGGTTAGATTTCCTATACCCTTGTCTATTCGTCAAATCAGGAGTTGCATAAGTAAAAAAACCTGGAGGGGGCGGCATTTTTACTGGTTCGAGAGAGCAATATTCTACCGCATTAAGTTTTTCTAATTCTTTTCCTAATTTCAACAAATAATACTTGTCTTGATTCTTAGTATTCACTTCACATAAACCTGCAAAATCCAGAATATTAAACCCTTTTTCATCGGTTTGCTTACGTTGTGATGATTTTTTTGCACGTTGCTTTTCCTCTGCTGTAAGGTTAATCAAAGGAGTAAATGTTAAATCTGATAAATTTTTTGTTGTTTTTAGGGATAAAGAATGATTCAAAAATTGTACTTCTCCGTTTTCTACAATAGGCTCTGTATTAGAGCGAAACTTGATAATGAGTTTATACTCATCTACCTCATCCAAAACATAAAGTTGTCCTTTTAAACCATCTTTCTTTTTTACACCATTACTACTTTGGGCATAAAAAAAACTTGCCAATAAGAGACAAATAACTGAGCTAATAATTTTTTTCATAATTAATTGAGTTTGTTTTATTTAATTATCTCTAAATTAGATAATTAAACTACTCATTATTATAAAAATAAGAGTTTTTAACTCTTATTATAATTTTATTAAGAAGCTTGATTACTATCCTATAATTTTTTGTTAATACAGTATATATTAAATTGATTAGAAAGTTAGAACTCTACAGACAATTAGAATTGAAATTTTATGTATACTCTCATAAATATCTTAGCCAATACTTTCTAGCACTTCTCTCATTGCTTTGGCTTTTATCAGGCATTCTTCATATTCTTTATCTGGATCAGATTTAGCTGTTATTGCTCCTCCTACTGTATATGAGATATAACGTTTTTCTTGATTGTACAAAATACTCCTGATTACAACATTAAAATCAAAATCATCATTAGGTGTAAAATACCCAACTGCCCCACTGTACAAGCCTCGTTTTGAAGATTCCAGGCTTTCTATAATTTTCATAGCAGAAATTTTAGGAGCACCAGTCATACTTCCCATAGGAAAAGTCGTTTTGATCACATCTACAGGAGAAATAGCAGGATCAACCTCTGAAACAATTGTAGATATCATTTGATGCACTTGCTTAAAAGAATATACCTTACACAGATCCTCTACAATCACAGATCCTTTTTTTGCCGTTCTTGACAAATCATTACGTACCAAATCTACTATCATTATATTCTCTGATCTCTCTTTAGAATCAGTACTTAGATCAGAAGCAAATTGCTTATCTTCTTTTACATCCAGAGATCTTTTGGCAGTACCTTTGATAGGTTGTGAGATAATTTTTTGCCCTTCTTTTCGTAAATAACGTTCTGGTGAAGCTGACAATAAATAACAATCTTCTATTTTTAAAAAAGTAGCAAAAGGAGGTGTAGAAATTTCATTTAGATGGTGATAGGTTTGTAATGGGTCAATACAACTATCTTTTGCAAAAAATTCTTGACAAAAATTAGCTTCATATATATCTCCATGATGAATATGAACCAACATCTCGTTCACTTTTTCCTTATACTCATCTTTGGTTATTTTAAGGCTTATCTTCACGTTACCACAAGATGAATCTGTATCATTATCCCCTTTGATAGTTATGATTTCGTGATAATCCCTTTTGATTTCATCATCCACCATTCTCAAATAATGTACTTCAAGAATATTTCCTTTGAGTAAAAAAATCTTTTTGGGTTGAAAAAAATACAAATCAGGAAAATTGAGTTCATCAGAATTTTCTGACACTAGATTTTCTGTATCGTTCTTAAGATCATAAGAAAGATATCCAAAAATCCAATCTGATGTAGATTCTTGATATTCTTTTAATTGATCAAAAGCATTATAATGATCTGTTTTTATAGCTGTAAAGGCTTCTACAGCTAATATAGCATCATAACTAGAGTACTGCTGCGTATATGTATTAGAATCTAACCAGATTACTTCATCAAACTGCTGCGCCCAACGTAATAATCTAGTTTTGAATTCTAAAGGTTTTTTTATAATAAATTGTTCTGTACTACGCACTTGATCTTTACTTAAATTTGATGCGCAAAAGTACTAATCACTTCATTCAATCCTAATGAAAGTGTCTCATCTGTTACCTCATTTGATTCGGCAGAAAAGTTATCATAAAACGAAGGAAAGCTAAAGCTTTCTACAATCTCGGCTCCAAATCTAGGTAATACATTTTTTGCAAATTCTAATGCGCCTACTCCACCTCTTTGTCCAGGAGAAGTACTCATTAATAATACTTTTTTTCCTTCAAGAAAATTACGATCAACTCTAGATAACCAATCAATTATATTCTTAAAAAAAGCACTCCAGCTACCATTATGCTCATTTACAGAAATAATTAAAGCATCCGCATCTGTGATGTCTTGTTTTAACCCCATAGCCATCCCAGGAAAACCGTTGTTCTTCTCTTCATCTTCACTATACATCGGCATTGTGTAATTAGTAAGATTAATTACTCTTGTATTATGGTCTTTTATCTCAGAAGCAACAAATTCTACAAGTTTATGATTGATAGACGTACTATTGTTAGAGCCTGCAAAGGCAAGAATTTTTTTCATAGCTATATAATTTAAACGGGTAAAAGTAACCAAAATGTTTACAGTCCCAAAATAAGACTACCTTTGTAACATCAAAAAAAAACAAATCAATTGACTTTTCGAGATTTAAACCTAAGTACACCTCTTTTTAATGCCCTTGACGATCTGGGGTTTGATACTCCTACTCCGATTCAAGAACAAGCATTTTCCCCTGTAATGTCTGGTAAAGATGTTGTTGGTATAGCCCAAACTGGTACTGGTAAAACGTATGGATATATGCTTCCTATTTTGCGAATGCTCAAATACTCTGTCCAACAAAATCCAAGAGTGTTAATACTAGTTCCTACTCGTGAACTTGTAGTACAAGTAGTTGATGAAATTGAAAAGCTCTCCACATATATTAATGTACGTATAACAGGTGTATATGGTGGTACAAATATCAATACCCAAAAACAGGTTGTTTCACAAGGATTAGATATTATTGTAGCTACACCTGGTCGTTTATATGATTTGGCAGTTAGCAGAGTATTACAATTGAAATCTATACAGAAATTGGTTATTGATGAAGTAGATGTAATGCTTGATTTAGGGTTTAGACATCAACTTATGAATATTTTTGATATTCTTCCAGAGCATCGTCAAAATATTATGTTTTCTGCTACCATGACAGATGAAGTAGATCAAATGATTTCTGAAACCTTTGTCGTTCCTCATAAAATATCTGTTGCCAAAAGTGGAACTCCTCTTGAGAACATTAAACAATATGGCTATAAAGTTCCTAATTTTTATACAAAAGTTAATCTATTAGAAAACTTACTCTCGGATAAAGAAACATATCATAAAACATTAATTTTTGTAGGCTACAAGAAAATTGCTGATCGATTGTTTGAGCAATTAGAAAAAAAATACGCTGATGAGATTTGCATTATTCACTCTAACAAAACTCAAAACTATAGACTTAGAAGTATAGAGCAATTCAGAAAAGGAGAAAACCGAATCCTTATTGCTACAGATGTTATGGCTCGTGGATTAGATATAGAAAATGTAAGTCAAGTAATCAATCTGGACACCCCTGAGTACCCAGAAAATTATATGCACCGTATTGGTCGAACAGGGCGTGCAGAAAAAGAAGGGGTTTCTTTTGTCCTTACTACCCAAAAAGAACAAGAATATCTTGATGCCATCGAGAATTTGATGGATATGAGAATCGAGCAACTTGATCTACCTAATGAAGTAGAAATTTCTGATCTACTTACTCCAGAGGAACAACCTATCGTCAAAGAAATCAATAATCCACATAAACGTCCTAATGACGAAACCGGAGCTTCCTTTCATGAAAAGAAAGAAAAAAATAAAAAGGTAAATTTAGGTGGTTCATATCAACGTGAAATCAAAAAGAAATATAAAAAACCAAAGACCAAGGGAGATAAAACATATAATTTAAAAAATAAGAAGCGAAAGAAATAATACCAATTTATTTTCTTGATGGCGTATAATTAAATTGAACTAATCTTTCCTAGGTTAAGGCAAAATATGTTAGTATGCTTTAGTTATGGTAACATATTTTAACAAAAAAAATGAGAAAAAGAAACTAATTGATGCGTCATTAGAAAGTTAAGTTAGTATAATATATACTTAAAATTATTTCTCTAATGATTCTATATTTATTCGAATAAAACATATAATTTTTTATGGATTTAAATCTTGCAGTGTTAATTGATGGTGATAATATTCCATCTACTTATGTAAAAGAAATGATGGAAGAAATTGCCAAATATGGCAATCCAACCATAAAAAGAATTTATGGAGACTGGACTAAACCAGATCTTACAAAGTGGAAGAAAATTCTTTTAGAAAATGCAATAACTCCTATCCAACAATACGGATATACTAAAGGTAAAAATGCAACAGATTCTGCTATGATAATCGATGCTATGGATATTCTATATTCAGAAAAAGTCGATGGTTTTTGTCTTGTATCTAGTGATAGTGATTTTACTCGTTTAGCTACAAGACTTAGAGAAGCTGGAATGAAAGTTTTTGGGATTGGAGAGAAAAAAACTCCTAACCCATTTATAGTTGCTTGCGATAAATTTATTTACCTGGAAATCTTGAAACATGAAGCAGAAGAAAATGAATCTGACACTACAGAGAATAAACCTGTAGCAAAAAGTAACGTAGATAAAATAACTTCAAAGGATATAAAACTAATTTCATATACTATATCTGATATTGCAGATGATGAAGGTTGGGCTTTTCTTGGAGATGTAGGTAGTCTTTTACAAAAAAAGCAACCAAATTTTGATTCTAGAAATTATGGTTTCCAAAAATTAACTCCTTTGATTCAATCTATTAAACATTTTGAAATTGAACAGCGTGAAGCTATAAAGGGGAAATCAAAATTAATATATGTACGAAATAAAACAAGTGTAAAAAAATAATAAAAATACTCTTATCTCAATATGGCTTCAATTTTTGCTCATGGATTTATCGCCTATGCCCTTGGTAAGAGTTTTTCAAAAGAAATACATACCAAAAAAATATGGATACTAGGTATATTATGTTCTATTATTCCTGATGCAGATGTTATTGGTTTTAAATTTGGTATTGCTTATGAAAGTTTTTGGGGGCATCGAGGGTTTTCTCATTCACTACTTTTTGCTTTACTTCTTGGTATATGTATCACTCTTATATTTTATAACAAAAAGATATTTACAAAAGCTGGGATTGCATTAATTTTATATTTTGGTATATGCACAGCTTCTCATGGTATTCTAGATGCTATGACTACTGGAGGGTTAGGAGTTGCATTCTTCTCTCCTTTTGATGATATACGCTACTTCTTACCTTGGCGTCCAATTCAGGTTTCACCTATTGGTGCTATTAAGTTTTTTAGCGTTTGGGGAGTTAAGGTATTATTAAGTGAATTAATTTGGATTGCCATACCAGCAACTATGTATATTTTAGCTACTAATTATGTCAGAAAACAGAAAATACAATCGCTCAAAAATAGTTAAAGTCTCAATTAAACTACTTTTAGGGTTAGCAGGCTTACTTTGTTTTATCTCATGTAACCAGATTTACACCCCTGAAACTTTTAATATTTCTAAAGAAATTCAAATTACAAAACTTAACAAAAATAGTTATATTCATACATCATACTTAAATACCGAAAGTTTTGGTAAAGTACCCTGTAATGGTATGATTATAATTGATGCTAATGAAGCTTTGATATTTGATACTCCAACCAATGATTCTGTATCTTCTATATTAATAAACTGGATTCAGAAAGATTTAAAATCTGAGATTGTAGGAGTTGTGGCAACACATTTCCACGCTGATTGCTTAGGAGGGTTAGATGAGTTTCATAAAAGAGATATCCCATCATATGCAAGCCATAAAACAATACACCTAGCACAAACTAAAAACAGAATCACTCCTCAAAATGGTTTTGATACTCATCGTGAATTAAAAGTAGGAAACAAAAAAATTATAAATACGTTTTATGGAGAAGGCCATACTGCTGATAATATTATAAGTTATTTTCCTGATGAAAAAATATTATTTGGTGGGTGTTTGATTAAGTCAAAAGGAGCTAAAAAAGGAAACCTTGAAGATGCAAATACAAATGAGTGGTCACATACTGTATCTAAAATCAAAGAAGACCACCCTGAAGTAAACATTGTAATCCCAGGTCATGGAGCTTAATGGCGGAAAAGAATTATTAGAGTATACCATTGCTCTATTTCAAATCAATAATTAATAATGAGAGAATTTCAAAATACAAGTACACCCAAAAACAAAAAGAAGTCAAAGGTTTCTATGATAAAAGCCTTTAAGACTATTATTTGGCCTAGAAGAAGCCTAGTTTTTATTGGTCTTGTTCTAATCATCTTTAATAGAATTGCAGGGCTTATCTTACCTTGGAAAAGTAAAACTTTATTAGATGATGTCGTTCCTAGTAAAGATATGGGACAATTGTATGAATTACTACTTATTGTAGGAATAGCAATTCTTATACAAGCTACTACCTCTTTTTTATTAACCCGAATATTAAGTGTTCAAGCTCAATATCTAATCTCTGAACTTAGAGCACAAGTGCAGAAAAAAGTGCTTTCGCTACCTATTAGTTTCTTTGACAACACAAAATCTGGTTCTTTGGTATCTAGAATTATGAGTGATGTAGAAGGGGTTAGGAATTTGATCGGTACTGGATTAGTGCAAATGGTAGGGGGTATTTTTACAGCAATTATCTCGGTTGGTATTCTTATCAGTATCAATCCTTGGATGACATTATTTGTGTTGGTTCCAGTTACATTGTTTGGATTGGTAGCCCTTAAAGCTTTCAAATATATTCGTCCGATTTTTAGAATTAGAGGAGAAATTAATGCTCAGGTAAAAGGGCGATTAACTGAGACATTAGCTGGTGTTCGAGTTATAAAAGGGTTTGGTGCAGAAGAGCAAGAAAGTAAAATATTTGAGAAAGGTGTTGATCGTTTATTTCAAAATGTAAAAAAAAGCCTTACTGCTACTGCTCTAATGACTAGTTCCTCTACTTTTTTATTAGCAGGAATTGCTTCTACTGGTATAATGGGGATTGGTGGATATTACATGATGGAGGGAAGTATGACTCCTGGCCAATTTTTGTCTTTTACCATGTACCTCGCATTTATGATTGCTCCTATTGTACAAATGAGTAATATAGGAAGTCAACTTACCGAGGCATTAGCTGGATTAGATCGCACAGAGGAATTAATGAATATGACTCCAGAAGAAGAGATCGAGGATAGAACGATAGTGCTTGAAGATATAAAAGGAGATATTATCTTTGATAATGTTTCTTTTGCTTATGAAGAAGGAAAAGATGTACTACATAATATTAATTTTAGGGCAGCTTCTGGATCTGTAACTGCTCTGGTGGGTAGTTCTGGTTCTGGAAAATCTACTATTGCAGGATTATCAGCTACTTTTTTAAACCCTAAATCGGGGCTTATCACTATTGATAATCATGATATGTCTAAAGTAAAACTAAACAGTTTTCGTCGTAATCTGGGAGTTGTCTTACAGGATGAATTCTTGTTTGAAGGCTCTATCCGACAGAATATATTATTTCCAAGGCCTAATGCTGGCGAAGAACAATTGCAAAGAGCTGTTCAAGCTGCATATGTAAACGAGTTTACAGATCGTTTTGATGATGGATTAGATACATTGATTGGAGAACGTGGTGTAAAATTATCTGGAGGGCAACGACAACGAATCGCGATTGCTAGAGCTATTCTGGCAGATCCAAAAATTATAATACTTGATGAGGCAACCTCTAACCTAGACACAGAAAGCGAAGCTCTGATACAAAAAAGTCTTAATGAACTAATGAAAGGCAGAACTACTTTTGTTATTGCTCATAGACTTAGTACTATCAAAAAGGCAGATCAAATTTTGGTTATAGAATCAGGAAAAATTGCAGAACGTGGCACACACGATGAGTTAATCGCCTCAGAAGGAAGATACTTTGATTTATACACCTATCAGGCTAGGATTTAGTACACATTACAGTATATGATTATTGATTGATCATAAAACTATACTATACAAATATCCCCTATAAATGTATGCATTTATAGGGGATATTTTAATTATATATTGTTTGCTTTTACCAAGCAATGATATTACACATGCAATGCTCTATTATCTGTAGCTGCTAATGCTGCTTCTTTTACAGCTTCTGTAAATGTAGGATGCGCATGAGACATACGAGAAATATCTTCTGCAGATGCTCTGAACTCCATCGCAGTAACAGCTTCGGCTATCAAATCCGCACAACGTGCTCCTATCATATGTACCCCTAATACCTCATCTGTAGTCTCATCTGCAAGTATTTTCACAAACCCGTCTAAATCTCCACTAGCACGAGATCTCCCTAATGCTCTAAACGGAAATTGTCCTGATTTATATTTTACTCCTGCTTCTTTAAGCTCTTCTTCTGTCTTACCAACTGCTGCTACTTCTGGCCAAGTATATACTACTCCTGGAATTAGGTTATAATCAATATGCGGTTTTTGCCCAGCCAGTGTTTCTGCAACAAATACTCCTTCTTCTTCTGCTTTATGAGCCAACATTGCTCCTTTGATTACATCACCAATTGCATAAATATTAGAAGCACTTGTTTGTAAATGATCATTTACCTCTACTTGCCCTCTATCATTAAGTTTTACTCCCGCAGCTTCTGTATTTAATCCATCTGTATATGGTCTACGGCCAACAGATACCAAGCAATAATCCCCTTTGAACTCAACTGGGTTTCCTTTTTTATCATCTGCAGTAATAGTAACTTCTTTTGCAGAAGCTTCTACACTCGTTACTTTATGAGATGTATAAAATTTTACTCCTTGTTTTTTCATTGCTTTTTGTAGCTCTCTAGATAATCCCTTATCCATTCCTGGAATAATTCTATCCATATATTCTACTACAGAAACCTGAGCACCAAGACGACGGTATACTTGTCCTAGTTCTAATCCGATAACCCCTCCTCCTATTACAACTAGGTGTTTTGGAATTTCTTTTAGTTTAAGTGCTTCAGTAGATGTGATTACTCTCTTTTTATCAATTTTAATAAAAGGAAGAGTAGATGGTTTTGATCCTGTAGCAATAATGGTATTTTTTGCTTCAATCGTATCTACAGTTCCATCAGCTTTTGTAACATTAATATGAGTAGCATCCTTAAAAGCTCCTAGACCTTCAAAAACATCTATCTTATTTTTTTTCATCAAAAAACTAACACCATCACAGGTCTGATCAACTACAGTCTGTTTACGTGCAATCATTTTGTCTAAATTGATTTTTACATCTCCTGGAATTTCAATCCCATGATCTGCAAAATGCTTTACGGCATGCTCATAATGATGAGAAGAATCTAATAATGCTTTACTTGGGATACACCCAACGTTAAGGCATGTTCCTCCTAGTGTTTTATATTTTTCGATTATTGCGGTTTTCATTCCTAGCTGTGCGCATCGAATAGCGGCCACATATCCACCAGGTCCAGAGCCTATAACGGCTACATCATATGTACTCATAATAAATTATTATGTTGTGTATTAAGATTGAAAAAACAAAGTTAAAAGTATTAGCATAATAATGATAGTAATTAAAGAATAATTATAATCATTATTCCTAAAAAAGCTAAAAACACTTCTTTACAGTATCTTATTATTGAAATTATCTTTGAATTTCTCAAACTTATTTTAAACATCTCAAAAATTCTTATTCTATTCATTTTTTATATTTCAATATAGATTCAATAAGAAGCCATCTTACAATGATATTACTTTGTAAAATAATAATTTGTCTTTACAGCATAGTGATCCGATAGATCTTCGTTATTTTTTATAAACCGTAGCACCTTCATCTCAGGAATGTAAATAGGCTGTTTATGTTCTTTATCTATTAAAATATAATCTAATGTATCATTATAATCAGGATATTGATCCTGAACCAATGAATTCGTATTAGAATATGTTCCCATATCAACAGAAGGATCAAATTGATAAGATATGGTAGCATTTAATATAGTTTGCATGCTATCATATGTATTTTCATTGGTATATTCAACATTCATATCTCCTGCATAAAATAAAGGCTCTGATAGAGGAATTTGAAAACTATTTACCCATTTTTTTATCTCCTTTAATTGATTTAATCTCACTGTGGTTCCATCATAATTATCATGATCTGCTTGTAGATGAGTTCCTACAATATGATACCTTTTATTATTTTTTTCTATTTCTACATATACTGCTCCTTTATTTGAATAATAATCTGGAGTCCCATAACCTGAAGCATTAAAAATATATTGATGCTTATTCAATATTGGATATTTACTAAAAACTCTTACTCCTCCGTTTACAACCAAAGGACTATTTGAGCAATTGCCACCCATTGAATTCCAATAGTTACTTTGATTACAATATAACCCTACTAATACAGTGCTGTAAGGATAATCATCGTGTAGTTGATTAAATAAATGTGCGCTCTAGTTTATAATTTCTATTATTCGTATCTTTAATTCATGGATTTAGAAAAGATAAAAGTTGAAATAGGTAAGTTATCCATTGAAGATCAGGCTTTATTGGCGGCAGAACTTGAGAAATTGACTTTGAAAGGAAGTCCCGCAGTT
>NZ_PGUB01000074.1:0-24194 GCF_002924285.1 Aquimarina sp. I32.4
ATATTCTACCTAGCTTACTCTCTTTCCAACTTTCCTCTCTTGTTAGGTACATAGCCCCATCTACACTAACATAATGAAGTTCATCCGCTTTACCTGATTCATATTCTTTATAAACCAGATTTTTGATAACCGCATTATCAGCATCTTCAATCCATTGTCCATATTTGTGGCAAACACGCTCTATTTGCTTGGCATTGACCCCTGCACCTGTCAAATTATTGATCACATCTTCTGCTTCACTAAATACCAAATACTGACCCATATAGCACATGGTTTCTTGAGCCAAACTACTAATACCCATAAAACCTGGAGATTGAGAAATAACATGAGACTTGCAGGATTCTATCTTTCCAAATCTGGTTTGAAGTTTTTTTTAAAGTTCTTGCTCTTGGGAACACGACCAACAGATAATTGTAAAACTTCTTGCTCAACATTTGACATCATTGCAGCGTACGTAGATTCGTATTGATATCCATTCTCCATACGAGAAGGATCAGATAACCATTGTTCAAAATGTTTGTCGAAGATTAACGAGGCTTGAGTCTTTATATCCATTAAATATGTTTCTAATAAAAATACTAAATTTTAACAAAAAGGGAAATTTGTCGTACACCCAGGGATGGTTATAATTAAGAATCTGAAAAAAAATGGAAATGAATATGGAGAAGGAACAATTTTAGACCCTGAAAACGGTAAGGTGTATCGTTGTAAAATTTGGATAGGCGAAAATAATCAAAGCATATTAAATGTAAGAGGGTACATCTCATTTTTATATAGAGCACAACAATGGATTAGGATATAGTTCTTGAAGTGTTTATTTTTTTATTATCAAATTTAAAATTTAACATTTTTTTTGGTTAGGTTTTTAAAGATTTTGGACTAACCCCTTGAGAAATTAAAAAACCTATACAATGAAAAAAATAATTACTTTAACAATTGCGCTTACAATATCTACCATTTCAATGGCGCAAATAAGAGTTGGAGATATTGTATTACCATATAAAGTTACATATGAAGGAGAAGAACTCTCATTAAACGGTGCAGGGATGCGAAGTGTTTTGGGATTTGATACATATTCAGGAGGGCTATATACAAAGAAAAAATACAATGATCCAGGAACAGTATTGGATTCTGATGAGAGTATGTCTATTCGATTAAATATTGTTTCAAAAAAAGTAACTAATAAAAGAATGGTCAAGGTCTTTAATAAAGGTTTTGATGATGCAATGTTTGGTAACACAGAAAGTTTAGATGTTAGAATAGAAGAGTTTTTAAAATTATTCTCATCTCCTATGCAGATCAATGATTATTATGATTTAGTATACATCAAAGGTAAAGGAGTTAAAACCTATAAAAACGGTGAAGAACTTGGTTTTATTACAGGTAGAGATTTTAAGTATGCCTTGTTTAAAATTTGGTTAGGAAACGAGCCAGCATGTAAGCTAATCAAAGGAGGAATGCTTGGGGACAGTAAGTAACAAAGATTTTACATAGTAATAATTACCCCTAAAAAAAGAGACTGAATTCTAAACTAATTGTTTAATGAATTCAGTCTCTTTATGTTTTTCGCAATTTGCAAAGATTTATTCTAGTGTAGAAAAATTTATTTGAGGTATAGTATTACTGGTGCTATTTCTTTCTAATAATGTATTCTTACTTAGAGTGCCATTGAAAAAACCACAATTTTTCAAAGAAAAATAAGACCCGTTAACTCCACCAGAATAATCAAAACGAAATTCATTATCTGCTGTAGCGTCATATGTAAACTTAGCCTTGGTTATTTCATGCCAAGTATTATTAGTGTCATATACCCATTGATTGTAAAAATTAGCACTTCTTTCTATGTTTCCTGTATTTGTATCAAAGTTTTCTAGAAAAGAATATTGATTTTTTAAATAGGCATTTGTTTTTGGTCTTCTGAAACTAGCAATTAGATCCCATGTACCAATCGTAGGGTCCATAAAATAAGCAGTAAAATCAGTATGATTATTTCCTGCAGGCTTACCTAGTAATAAAAACTTATAGCGTATCCCAGTTTTCCAATTGTATACCTTATAGCTTTGCCCTCCAGAACCTTCACCACCAAATTGTTTAGTGATTACTCCAGTACCTTTTTTTAATAACTTTATTTTGTATTCTTCAGGAATACTTCCTGGATTGTCTGTAGAATAAGGACTCCATACAGAAAATAAAATTCGTCTTTCTGTATTCGAATTTACCTGTATACCAAAATACCCATGTTGAAAACCATTAGTCATAAAAAAAGAACCAAGAGCATCTTGACCAGGCTGTATTTCAACCTCATTATAGAATGCCTTTACGTTATTTGACGTAGGAATTACATATCCAAGATGTACAGAGGGACCCCTTCTTGCAAAATGAAGCTCATCTTTAATAGATTTAATATTTTGCGATGTTGCATCACCACCTAATAGAACTGTTTTTACATCTGCGAAAACAGATGATGTTTTAGAAACTCCTTTTAGATCTAAGTAATAATATCCTTTTGTAGGCGCTTGTAGTTCTCCAACATAAATATTTAAGAAACCTGTATTGGTCAAAGTAATATTCTTTGATTGATTACTATAAGAAGCTTTTATTTGAGAAGTGCCAGATTGAACTCTTGCGTTGATTCCTAATTGGTACTTGCCAGGCGCTTTAATGTAAAAATAAGTTCGTATAGTTATATTTTCTTTGTTCCAATTGCTAATTCCATTAAAACCAATTATTTGTTGAGTGTCAGAAGGGTTTTCAACAACCCAGCTATTACCTTGAGTAGCAACAGAGATAGAGAAATTGACATCAGGATTAGAGGGAACTAGAGAACATGTTCCAAGATCATTCCAGCTTAGAGTTGTTTTTTGATATACTTTGTATGGCTGGGTGCTGTTTTGTCGATACTTTACTTTATCTCCAACCTTATATTGATTAAATCTATCATATACGTTTAGAGTATCACAATTACCAGAATAATCCCCTTGATTTTTGTTTAGACTAGAGTTTGGTTCAGACTGCTCTTGCTTATCTATGATATCATTATCACTAGAACAAGAAGTAAGAAATATACAACTTATAAAAGCTGCGAAAAAAAAGTTGAGTTTTAAGAATTTCATATTTTTTAAATTAAATTTGAAAGAAAAACTGATTTTTGAGAAATAAATTATAAGATGGTTGTTAATGTTTTTATAATACTTAAGGTGTAAGAAGGCATTATAAAAAAGATAAATATTTGGAGTTTTTTTTAAAGAATAAAGGCTAGTTAAAAGAGAAATTGTAAAATTTATATTGAAAATAAAAAGTTTAAGTAAGTTCAGTAGATATTCTTGTATTTTTGTTTTTTATACAGAGCTTATTCTGGATTGTTGTAATACTAAATAATGTCATACTTTATAAATGTAATTCTTCCTATTCCTCTTGATAAAGAGTTTACTTATAGTATTAATGAGAATGAGGCAGCTTTTTTAAAACCAGGCATGCGTGTAGCTGTTCAGTTTGGGAAAAGTAAAGTATATGCAGCATTGGTAACACAAATACACAAGAATCCACCACAGGTTTACGAGGCTAAAGAGATAGAGCATATTTTGGATGAATCTCCAATTGTTACTAAAAATCAACTAGAATTATGGACATGGATTTCTAGTTATTATATGTGTACAAAAGGAGAGGTCATGCGAGCAGCACTTCCTGGAGCATTTTTATTAGAAAGTGAGACTATTATCTTAAGAAATGAAAAAACCGAGTTAGATGAATCACTTCTCAAAGATGATGAGTTCTTGGTGTATGAAGCATTACAGTACCAAAGTTTACTTAGAATACAAGAAGTGATGAGTATTGTAAGTAAAAAAAATGTACTCCCAGTTATAAAAAGATTATTAGAAAAAGAAGTAATCACAGTTCAAGAAGAAATTTATGAGCAGTATAAGCCAAAGATAGTACGTTACATACGATTGGATAAAATGTACAAAGATGAGCAAGCATTGCGTACATTATTAGATACAATGACTCGTGCTCCAAAGCAAAGAGAGGTGTTATTACACTTGTTTACATTACAAGCACAAACAACAAAGGATATTAAGGTTAGTGAGCTTATACAGTCATCTAATAGTTCTTCTTCAGTTATAAAGACTTTAATAGATAAAAATGTATTAGAAGAATATCATATACAGACAGATCGTGTTCAATATACAGGAGAAGTGTCAGGAAAATCAAAGCAGCTTAATGAGTATCAGATAAAAGCGTATGAAGAAATAAAAAATATTTTTGAGACCAAAGATGTATGCCTGTTTCATGGGGTTACTTCCTCTGGTAAGACAGAGGTGTATGTAAAATTGATAGAGCAAATTATTCAAGAAGGAAAACAGGTGTTGTATTTATTACCAGAAATAGCATTAACTACTCAGCTTATAACCCGTTTACAAGAATATTTTGGAGAAAAACTAACAGTATATCATTCTAAATACTCTGTAAATGAAAGGGTAGAAGCATGGAATAATGTAAAGCATAAAAAAACAAAAGCACAGGTTGTTATTGGTGCTAGATCCGCAATTTTTTTACCTTTTGCCAATTTAGGACTTGTTATTGTTGATGAAGAACATGAAAATACATTTAAACAATATGATCCTGCTCCTAGGTATCACGCTCGTGATACGGCAATTGTTTTGACCAAAATGTTTAATGCCAAAATAGTACTAGGTTCAGCAACACCAGCACTAGAAACCTATTTTAATGCTCAACAAGGAAAGTATGGGCTTGTAGAATTGACAAGAAGGTATGGTGGTGTGTTGATGCCAGATATTAATTTGGTAGATATAAAAACAAAGTATCGAAAAAAACAAATGACAGGGCATTTCAGTGATACATTATTAACAAGTATACATGATGCATTAAAAGAAGGGGAGCAAATCATACTTTTTCAGAATAGAAGAGGGTATTCTCCTGTGATAGAATGTAATACCTGTGGTCACTCTCCTCAATGCCCAAATTGTGATGTAAGTCTTACGTATCATAGCTATAGAGGTCAGTTACGGTGCCATTATTGTGGATATTACATAGCAATGCCACAAAAATGTGTGGTTTGTGATAGCGTCGATTTAACTACCAAAGGTTTTGGTACAGAACAGATAGAGAAAGAATTACATGATTTATTTCCAGAACATACTGTAGCGCGAATGGATCAGGATACTACTAGAGGAAAACATGGGTACGAAAAAATAATTAATCGTTTTGAAAGTGGAGAAGTTGATATCATGGTTGGTACGCAGATGTTGTCAAAAGGGTTAGATTTTAGAAATGTAAGTTTGGTTGGTATAATGAATGCAGACAACTTATTAAACTTCCCTGATTTTAGGGCACATGAACGTAGTTTCCAATTAATGCAACAAGTAGCAGGAAGGGCAGGAAGAACCCAAAAAAGAGGGAAAGTATTGATACAAACATATAACCCATATCATCAGATTCTACAACAAGTATCTATTCATGATTATGCTAGTATGTATAAAGACCAGATAGAAGAGAGGCATCAGTATAAGTACCCGCCATTTTATAAATTAATAAAAATAACAGGTAAGCATAAAGATTATAATAAGGTAAATGATGCTATGAATTGGTTAGGAACTTCTCTTAGAAATGTATTCAAAGAAAATATACTAGGACCTGAGTTTCCACCTATATCAAGAATAAGAAATCAGTATCATAAAAATATAGTGATAAAAATACCGCAAGGACAGTCCTTGAATAAGACAAAAGATGTGATAAAAAAGATTCAAACATCTTTTAAAAGTATAAAAGAGTTTTCAGGAGTACGAATAATAATTAATGTAGATAATTATTAATTATTCAGAGCTTCAATAAGTGAATGTTTTTTATGTCTACTGAGTGGTATTTTTTCGTCAGCAATTTCTATATTACGGCTATTGTAGCGTTCTACCTTGTCAAGATTTACAATATAAGATTTATGAATTCTCAAAAAGCGATCACTTGGTAGCTGAGCTTCAAATGATTTCATAGTAGCCAATACTACGATAGGGTCTCCCTCTTCCATAATAAGTTTTACATAATCACCTAGCGCTTCTACATATTTTAGTTGATTAAGAAAGATTTTTCGTTTTTTAAGATTGCTTTTTACAAAAATGTAATCATCATCATCAACAGGAGCATTCTCTCCACCAATACGAGACATACTTAATGCTTTTTCTACAGCAGCATTAAAACGATCTTTCTTCAATGGTTTTCTTAGATAATCTACCGCATCATAATCAAAAGCTTTAAAAGCATATTTGGTTTTTCCTGTAACAAAAATAATATGAGGTTTGTTTTCTAGATCATCCAAGAGGTCAAAACCAGTTAGGATAGGCATTTCAATATCCAAGAATAATAAGTCTACTTGGGTATCGAGTAAGCCATTTTTTGTCTCAATAGCATTATTCCACTCAGCCACTAATTCTAGTGACGAATGCTCATCTATGAGCTTTACAATAGCTAGTCTTTGGAGGCGGGAATCATCTACTACCGCACATTTTAATTGAGGTTGCTCCACTTGTATAGGTTAAATATTCCAATTACAATATTAATGAATATATATCGTTTCCACAAACTATTTCAGCTTTTTGTCGATAAAAATAGTGTTTCATCGAAGTGATAATAAGGTTTGATAATCCAAAAAATAATGTTATTTTTGCACCCAATTTTAATTTAAATTTAGATTTTTATGAATCAATATGAAACTGTTTTCATCTTGAATCCCGTTTTATCTGATGACCAGATAAAGGAAACAGTTAAGAAATACGAAGACATTCTTGTTTCTAATGGTGCCAAGATGATATCAAAAGAGGACTGGGGGCTTAAAAAGCTTGCCTATGCTATTCAACACAAAAAAAGTGGATTTTATCACTTGTTTGAGTATCAGGTGCCTGGTGAAGCAATCAATAGTTTAGAAGTTGAGTTTAGAAGAGATGAGCGAGTAATGCGCTATCTTACAGTAAAACTTGATAAGCATGCAATTGCTTGGGCAGAGAAAAGAAGAACTAGAAACAAACAAAAAGCTTAATTATGTCATCTATAGAACAACAAGCTAAAGGAAAAAAAGATGGTGAGATCAGATATCTTACTCCTCTTAATATAGATACGGCAAAGGCAAAGAAGTATTGTCGTTTCAAAAAGTCAGGTATCAAATATATCGATTATAAAGATCCTGATTTCTTAATGGCATTTGTAAACGAACAAGGTAAATTATTACCTCGTCGTCTTACAGGAACTTCATTAAAATATCAACGTAAAGTTAGTATTGCTGTAAAAAGAGCAAGACACTTAGCATTAATGCCATACGTTGGTGATTTATTAAAATAAAATTCGTCATAACATTATGGAACTTATATTAAAGAAAGACGTTGAGAATCTAGGATTCGCAGACGATGTAGTACAAGTTAAAAATGGTTATGGTCGTAACTATTTGATACCTAACGGTTTTGCTTTATTAGCAACTCCATCTGCAAAAAAGGTACTTGCTGAAACTTTAAAACAACGTGCTTTTAAAGAAAAGAAAGAAATTGAAGATGCAGAGAAAATAGGTAATAAACTATCTGGATTAGAAATCAAAATTTCTGCAAAAGTAGGATCAGGAGATAAATTATTTGGTTCTGTATCTAATGCTGATGTTGCGGGAGCGTTTGCTAAGCAGGGAGTTGAACTAGAGAAGAAATTCATTACTGTACCAGGAGGAACTATCAAACGTTTAGGTCAGTATGAAGCTTCTGTTCGTCTTCATAGAGCAGTAATTGTTCCTGTAGCTTTTGAGATAGTAGCACAAGCAAAATAAGAATAAACAGTTAATAACTGTTTTATAATATTTAAGAAAATCGCCCAAAAGGGCGATTTTCTTGTTTTATTTTTGCATTAAATTAACATAAACTCATTTGTATATGAAGAAAATTATTTTATTATTTTTTGTGCTAATAGGATTTGCTATTAATGCCCAAGTAACTACATCAAACATTTCTGGTATTGTAAGAGACCATAGTAATGGATTATTGCCTGGAGCAAATGTTACAGCAGTACATACGCCTACAGGAACCTCTTATGGAGGGGTAACGGATTTTGATGGGCGTTTTAATTTAAATAACTTACGAGTAGGAGGACCTTATAGGATAACAATTAGTTATATAGGTTTCAAAAAACAACTTATAGATGAAGTGTTTTTACAACTTGGTCAAACGTTTAATTTATCTGTGATATTGGTAGAAGATGATAACAAATTAGAAGAAGTGGTTATTACGACCAATAAGAATTCTACATTTGGTAGTGAACGTACTGGAGCAGAGACTAGTGTTGGTAGACGAGAACTAACAACTTTGCCGACCATTTCTAGATCTGCAGCTGATTTTACCAGATTAGAACCTACAGCTAGTGGAAATTCTTTTGGAGGTAGAAATGATCAGTTTAATAATTTTAGCCTAGATGGAGCTGTATTTAATAATCCATTTGGATTGGATGCAGCAACTCCAGGAGGACAAGCTGATGCACAGCCTATCTCTTTGGATGCAATAGAACAAATTCAAGTGTCTACTGCTCCATACGATGTTACATTATCTGGTTTTACAGGAGCATCTGTAAATGCAGTTACCAAAAGTGGAACAAATACTTTTAAAGGAACGTTATATGGCTTTTTTAGAAATGAAGATCTTACTGGAGGAAAAATAAAAGGAGATGATGTATTTAAATCAGACCTAGAGCAAACTCAATACGGATTTAGTATAGGAGGACCAATTATTAAAAACAAGTTATTCTTTTTTGCAAATGCAGAAAGAGATCAACGTACAGATTTAGGATCCCCGTGGTTACCGAATACTGGAGGTGGAGGAATCAATGAGTCTCGTGTATTAGAATCAGATATAATTGCTGTGAGTAATGCTTTATCCAGTTTAGGGTATGATACAGGAGCATATCAAGGATTCACCTATGATTCTCAATCTACTAAAGGTATTTTAAAACTAGATTGGAATATTAATAGTAAGCATAGAGCTGCTGTTATTTATAACTTTTTGAGAGCTTCAAAAGAAAAACCTGCACATCCAACTGCATTAGGTATACGCGGGCCAAGTGCTGCAACCTTACAGTTTGAGAATTCAGGGTATGAGATTAATAATAATATAAACTCTTTTCAATTAGAGGTGAACTCTACATTTTCTAGTAAGGTAGCCAATAAATTTCAAGCAGGATATACGCACTTTGATGACTTTAGAAATCCATTATCAACTCCTTCACCTGTAATTACTATTCAAGATGGTGCAGGATCAAACTATATAATTGCAGGGCACGAACCCTTTTCTATAGAAAACAAACTAGATCAAAAAGTAATCCAAGCAACCAATAATCTTAATATTTTTCTTGGAGATCATACAGTAACTATCGGAGGTTCTTTTGAGATGTTTAGGTTTAAAAATTCATTTAATCTAACGGCATATGAGGATTTTGCTAATTTTGGATCTACATATAGAGGGCTATTTTTTCCATATACTTCAGTAAGTTCTTTTCTTGATGATGCAAATAATGGGGTGGTTGCTGCCAATTTACAATTTGCACAAGACAGGTTTCAAACACTTAACTCTGCAGGAGCTGGTAACGATGGTGGTTGGAAACTAGCTGAGCTTAATGTTGGGCAATTAGCATTTTATGTTCAGGAAGAATGGAATATAACAGAACGATTTAAGTTTAGTTATGGATTAAGAGTTGATAAGCCATTGTATTTTAATACAGATGAATTAATTCAAAAATATATTGATACAGATAATGGAGCAAGCCGAGAAGAAGATATTGTATATTATAATCCGCAGAGTGGCGAGCCAGTATCTTTGAATTCTACTACATTACCAAATGATAAGGTGTTATTATCACCTAGATTAGGGTTTAATTATGACGTAAGAGGAAATAAGACATTTCAGTTACGTGGAGGAACAGGAATTTTTACTGGGAGATTACCATTTGTTTGGATAGGAAATCAAGTAAGTGGAGCTGATGACGGATTTTTTCAACTAGTAGATCCTGATTTCAAGTTTCCACAAGTATGGAGATCTAGTTTTGGCGTTGATTATAAGTTGAATAATGGAATAATACTTACAGGAGATTTTGCTTATACCGAAGATATCAATGGAGTACACGTGCAAAATTGGGGGCTGAGAACTCCAACAGAAAGCCTATCTGGTGTAGATAATAGATTGATATATGGTGATACAGATAAAGGAGTAAATAATGCTTTTGTGTTAACTAATTCAAATCAAGGTAGAGTTATTAATGCTTCTATGAAGGTTGCCAAAAATTTCCAAAATAATTTATATGCCAGTATTGCTTATAGTTATTTAGATTCTAAAGATGTAAATTCTATAGAAGCAGAGATTACAGGAGATGCATTTGTTGGAAATCCAGCTTTGGGTAATGTAAATAATGATGTTTTATCTTATTCAAAATATGGAGATAAACATAGAATTATTGCTGTAGCTTCAAAAAAATGGAAATATGGGAGTGATAAGTTCGCAACCACTATTTCAGCATTTGCAGAGTTTGCACAAGGAGGTAGGTTTAATTATACATACGGGGGAGATATCAATGGGGATAATTCTGTGATAAACGATTTGATTTATATTCCTACTCAAGATCAATTGGCTACTTATTCATTTAGTGGAGCTACTTTTGCAGAAAGAGAAGCGCAAAGAGCTGGTTTTGAATCGTATATTCAGCAAGATGAATATCTAAGAGATAATAGAGGGAGCTATGCAGAACGATATGGTGCGATAGCACCTTGGCGAAATAGAGTTGATTTTAAGTTATTACAAGATTTTAATATCAATGTTGGCCAGAGAGTAAATACAATTCAAGTAAGTTTGGATGTTTTAAATATAGGAAACTTAATTAATTCTGAATGGGGATTAGTGCAGCAACCTAATAATGTTCAAGTTTTGGGTGTAAATGTTGATCCTAGCACAAATGTACCTACCTATACATTTGATGAAAATCGATCTAAAACATTTGGATATGATGCTAGTTTACAATCTAGATGGCAAGCTCAAGTTGGATTACGATACATATTCAATTAATAAATTCTAAGGAATTCAGAATTTAATACTATTATTATTACACCTCGGCAAAGTTTACTTTGCCGAGGTTTTTTATGTATTATAGATTAATAAGTCTATAGATTAATAAAGCTGTACGCTTAGTCAAAGCCATAAAAGTAGATAAATCAAGAGTTTCTTTGGGGGTATGAGCGCCACTACCCATAGCTCCTAATCCATCAAGGCAATCTACATATTGAGCAATAAATGAAGTGTCTGCTGCTCCGCGTTTACCAGGATCATATGCAGTAACAACCCCTTGGTTAAGGTCTTTACTTACTTCATTTAATAGTTTTAATAATTTATGATTACCTTCTGTTGGTTGCATAGCAGGGTAGCTATCTACAAATGTGATAACCGCACTAGTTTGTGGTAGATTATTATTGACAATATTTCTCATTTTGGTTCGTGCTCTTTCTTTCTGTTCCTCAGAAATAAAGCGTAATCCTCCTTTTACTATCACGGTTTGAGGAACGACATTACTTTTTCCAAAAGCTTTACCTTTACTTGTATTTTGATTTAATTTGATATCAGTTCCCCCTAAGATTACTCCAGGATTAAAAGTAAGATATTCTTCACCTTTTACCGCTGTATAAAACTCATTCAAAATTCTAGAAGCTTCAAAAATGGCTCCTGCTCCTACATGATCATTGAATATAGCAGATGAATGTGCTCTTTTCCCTTTGACTTCTAGTTGCCACCCAGAAGACCCTCTGCGAGCAACAGTGGCATAGTTAAAACCTGTAGAGGTTTCAAAGCCTAATGCAATGTCACTTTTTTTGGCAGCATTAATTAAATCTTTTCTACTAATTTCTAATGGCTTACCAGTACTTTCTTCATCACCTGTAAAAGCAACTATAATTTGTGAGTCACCTAATAAATTATTCTCTTGTAAGGCTTTTAGAGCATATAGTACAATTACATTTCCACCTTTCATATCATTTGCTCCAGGGCCATATGCGGTAGTACCATCCACTTCAAATTTTTGAAAAGGACTGTCTTTTTCGAATACAGTATCTAGGTGACCAATAAGTAGTATTTTTTTTCCTTTATCACCAGTGGTTTCAGCAAATAAGTGCCCTGCTCTATTTACCTCTGTAGGCATATCAATCCATCGTGTTTGAAAATTAATATCCTCAAATTGTTTTTTAAAAATAGTGCCAACTTCTTTTACACCAGAAAGGTTCATGGTACCACTATTTATATTTACTACTTTTTCTAAAAATTGAATAGCAGATTGGTGATTGGTTTCTATAGATGAGATAATACTTTTTTCAACCTGAGAGAGTTTTTGTGATTTCATACTTACAGAGATACAAAATATAAGAAAAAATGATAAGATGTTTGCTTTATATATGATATTCATTTTGATACTATTTTTTTGTTTGAGTATAAATATAAAGACTTTTATATAATAAAAATTTTAAGCTTTTGGTCTAGTCTGTCTGCAAAAAGTAAAATGATTGGTATATGGAGCTGTGTATTGTTTTATAATCATCTTTTTATAATTACTTTTGCATTCAATTTTTTTCAAAATGAAATATCAAAGACTAAGTAAAGAACAATTAGAAGAATTACACGTAGAGTTTATTAACTTTTTGGCTACTCAATCTATTACAGCAGATGAATGGGAAGATATAAAAGAGCAAAAACCTCATGTTGCAGAAGAGGAAATTGATATTTTTAGTGATTTGGTGTGGCAAAAAGTACTTGTTAATGCACAATATTTAGAGCATTTTTCAAAAGATCAAATACATTTATTTGATTTGCAAGATGATAAAATGAATCTTATAGCAGTAAAAGTAAATAATGAGGGGATTGACATTACTACACAAGAAGGATATGAGTGGTTGAAGGATAATTTACTGAATGATGAAGTAGTGTTTTATAATGCTTCTAAGGAGTATGGAGATGATAAAAATCAAGATAAATTTGCATTAATACAAAAAGGAGCGGCTATTACCAAGGGAGAGTTGTATGCTTTTTTTACTAAATTAATTAATAGTAAAAAAGGGTAGGAGTTGATGTTACAAGGTGTTTAAGGATTTGTTTATTCATAACGTAAGGATTCAATAGGATCTTGTTTGGCGGCTTTTAATGCAGGATATAATCCTGAAACAATAGCAATAATAAAAGAAATGGTAGTAGCGGCGATGATCGCTAACCATGGTGTACTGAATGAAAAATTTATCAATGATGCAATCCCTCCACCAATCATAACTCCTAGAATAATACCAGTAAACCCACCAATTTGACCAATAATAATAGTTTCCATAAAAAACTGACCAGCAATTGTTTGTTTTTTTGCACCTAATGCTTTTCTTACTCCAATTTCTCTAGTTCGTTCTGTAACTGATACAAGCATAATATTCATGAGTGCTATAGAGGAACCTAAAATTGTAATAATACTTATTATCCAAGCTGCATAATATAGATAAATGGTAATACTAGCGATACGATTTAATAAATCATCACTACGTTCGATACCAAAATTATTTTCTTCAATAGGGTTTAATTTTCTAATGTTTCTAAAAGTAAGTATAGCCTCATCTTGAGCTCCTTCTAGAAATTGTTTGTCATCTACCTTTACACTGATTCCATAATTAATATTAGGAAGTGTAAAAATTGATCTGGCTGTTTGTAGCGGAATAAGTACTCGTAAATCCTGATTATTTCTAAAAGTAGCTCCTTTGCTTTTTAGAAGGCCAATAACTTTAAACTTTACTCCTCTAATGCTTATTGTCTTCCCTAGTGGTGTAGTGTGTTTAAACAAGTTTTTTTTAAAATCAGAGCCAATAAGACATACATGATTGTTATTTTCTACATCAAAGAAAGTGAAATTTCTTCCGTTATCAATTTCAGTACCTGTGTTTTCGAGATAATTTTCATTAATACCAACTACAGTTACCTCAGGGTCTGTTTTTTCATTTTCATATTTTACTTCGGCATTACGAGTACCTGTAAAGTGAATAGATGTTTTTGAAAAAGGATACTTATATTTATCATTAAACTCTTTGATATTACGATAACTAAGTATAGGATTTATTTTTTCTTGTTCTTTATTGTTTTTGGTACTGAATTCGTATCGTTGAATATTAAAGGTATTAGCCCCCATAGAGGCAAAATCTCCAGAAATTGTGTTTTCTAATGCGCCTACTAATGTCAGTATTCCTACCAATGATGTAATACCAATAGCAATGATGACTATGGTAAGGATGGTTCTTAAAACCTGACCTTTTATAGAATCCATTGCGATTCTAATATTTTCTCTAAAGAGTGAAAACATAATGTTTTAAATAAGATGTTCTATTTATAGGACTACAAAACAAGTTTAAAGTTACTTAAAAAAACATTTTTTTTACGTTTATAAGCAATGGTCTTTGTTCTTTTTTTAGATATTTGTAGCTGTAATGGTAAGTAGAGAGATGTTTTTTATCAAGAAAAAAAATCTTGATTGTTGACTCTCAGAAAACTACTTTCTTTCTACTGTAATTATAAATTGATAATAATGGCTCAGAAACCATCAATACCAAAAGGAACACGTGATTTTTCACCGATAGAAGTAGCAAAAAGAGGCTATATAATGGATACTATCAGAAAACAGTTTCGATTATTTGGCTTTCAACCAATAGAAACTCCAAGTTTTGAAAACAGTGATACTTTGATGGGAAAGTATGGAGAAGAAGGTGACCGATTAATTTTTAAGATATTGAATAGCGGAGACTATTTAAGTAAAGTAGATGAAGCTTTGTATACGACAAAAGATAGTAAAAAGATGACTTCTAAGATTAGCGAAAAAGCATTGCGTTATGATCTTACAGTTCCTTTTGCTCGTTACGTCGTTCAACATCAAAATGAAATAGATTTTCCATTCAAAAGATTTCAAATTCAACCAGTTTGGCGTGCAGATCGCCCACAAAAAGGTAGGTTTAGGGAGTTTTTTCAATGTGATGCAGATGTAGTAGGGAGTAAATCTTTATTGCAAGAAGTGGATTTTATAAGATTATATGATCAGGTATTTACACAACTTAATCTAAAAGGTGTAACCATAAAAATGAATAACCGTAAAATTCTTTCTGGAATTGCAGAGGTTATAGGAGCAAGTGATAAATTAATAGATTTTACTGTTGCATTAGACAAACTCGACAAGATTGGAGAAGATGGAGTAAAGAAAGAAATGCTTGGAAAAGGAATTACTGAGGAAGCTATAGAAAAAGTAAAACCTCTTTTTGATTTTAAGGGAACAACATCAGAAAAAATAAAAGGATTAAGAAGTATGCTAGCATCATCAGAAGAAGGGATGCAGGGCGTAAAAGAGTTAGAGTTTATTGTAAATGTAATCAAAGAAATTCCTTTGACTACTGCATTATTAGATTTAGATGTTACTTTAGCAAGAGGACTAAATTATTATACTGGAGCAATTTTTGAAGTAAGTGCTCCAGATGCAGTAAAGATTGGTTCGATTGGGGGAGGAGGTAGATATGATGATCTTACTGGTATATTTGGATTAAAAGATATAAGTGGGGTCGGGATTTCGTTTGGTTTGGATAGGATTTATTTGGTACTGGATGAATTAAGGTTATTTCCTGAGACTGTAGCTTCTTCGACAAAAGCATTATTTATAAATTTTGGAGAATCAGAAGCTATTTATAGTTTAAAAGCAGTAAATAAATTGCGAGGTGATCAAATAACAGCAGAATTATATCCAGATAGTGCTAAGATGAAAAAACAAATGGGATATGCTGATAAAAGAAACATTCCTTTTGTTGTTTTGGTAGGAACTTCTGAAATGGAGACAGGTACATTTACTGTAAAAAATATGAAATCAGGTACTCAAAAAGAAGTTGATTACGAAGAATTAAAAGTGTTATTACAATAATCACCTTATTAAAACACAAGAACAAAAGCAATAAATTACAAAAGTAAACGCTAACTTAAATATTTATACTAAAATCAAAATTATGAAAACCCCCATTTTATCTATTTTATTTTGTGCTACATTATTATTTGCTGGATCTTGTAAAAAAGACCCTAAAGTAGATAAACTAGATGTGGTAGAAGTAGTAAAAGACACAACAAATGTTGCTGTTGAAGAAGTTGTAGAAGAAAAAAAACCTGAAAAGATAAAGAAGAAAAAAATAACAAAAAAGAAGACTGTAGAGATAAAAGAAAAGACTACACGTATGCCAGGAACTTCATTTTCTACTGATAATTCGTTTGCTAAGAAATATATAAAAGATTATGAGCGATATGTTGCAAACTATAAGAAAGCTGTAGAAGCAAACGATATGGATTCTTTTCTTAAGTTAAGCGATGCAAGTAGTAGTTTATCTAAGCAATATACACGTCTTATTAGTGTGCTTCCAGGTGAAGAAATAGAAAAGCTAAGTAAGTATATGCAAGTAAAATCAGATCAATTGACAAAATTATCTGAAAAAATGTAAAAGCAGTTACTTGTTTTATATTTCTTAAGAATAAGAAAAACAAAAAAAAACTTTGAGATTTTTCTCAAAGTTTTTTTTATACCTAAAAATAAAATTTTAGTCATTCGTTTTGATCATTAAGAGTTTTCATAAATAGAATTAAATCTTTTATTTCTTGATCATTTAAGAGTAAAGAATCTGAAGGTAGTGTTTGATATGGGGTATCAATACCAATTCCGATGCCACCACCACGATTATAGAAATCTATAACTTCTTCAAGAGTTGTATAAACACCATTATGCATATAGGGAGCAGTCTTATGAATGTTTCTTATTGTTGGGGTTTTGAAAAAATGTTTTCTTTGTGGGGTTTTATAAACATGATACCTTCCTAAATCTTTACTGATAACTGCATTAATAGTATCTTTTTGTTCAGGAACTCCTATTAATTCAATTTCTGACTCCTTATAATTAGGAGGAACTGTGCCATTGAATAATGGTGCAAAATGACAAGTAGCACATTTAGCTTTGCCATTAAAAAGATTGAACCCATTGATCTCATTTTGAGTTAGTGTGTTTTCTAAATCATTAATATTGCGATCAAATTTTGAATTAAAAGGGGCTAAACTTCTGATATAAGTAGCGATTGCATTTCTAATGGTTGTATTATCAATTTTTTGATTTTGATATACTTTGGTGAAATCTGTTAGGTAAACACTATCTTTTGATACGACTCTTGTTAATGTTTTGAGATCTGTATGAAATTCTTTTTCATTTTCTACAACTGCAATAATTTGTCCCTCTAAACTACCTGCTCTTTTATCATAAAAATATGCTTGCTGAAGACCAGAGTAAAGTAGTGTGGGTGTATTACGAGTTACTCCCAATCCAATTTTTAGTCCATCTGTAAATGCTTTGTCAGAATGATGACAAGTAGCACAGCTCATTCTCTTATTTGATGATAGGTTAGGGTCATTGAATAATTTTTTGCCGAGCGCTATTTTTTCTGGTGTAATTTCTCCTGATTGTTTGTCTGTAAAGAAAGTGTGGTTAAAAGTAGTGTTAGAAAAAAGAGAGGTTGCTTTATTTTTTATAGCAAGTTCAAAAGGGAAATGAACTCCCCAATCAATCACTACCAAATTCCATAAATTTAATTGTTTATGAGTATGATTTTTTATAAAATGATATCTATCAAACGTATTAAAATCGGTTGTTAAGTCTTTGATAGATAAATCAATTTCATTATTCCATTTTTCAAAAAGTTGAGGATCATTAAATTCATCTTTAAAAATAGATAGATATGTTTTTAAGCTTTGATATACAATTTTGGATTCTTCAAGTGAATTTTCTAGCACAGGAGAATCAAAACCAGTGATTCCAGTAAGTGCTATCTGTAGTATTGATTTTCTAAACAACCATAAGAAATGATATGTTTTTATATGGTTGAAATTACTATTTTCTTTAATTAATTTTAGCCTGTTGGCTACCAGATTCAAGTGTTTTTTGATAAGAACACTATCTATTTCATCAACAAAAATTTCTTCCTCAAGGACTTGGTATCCACTAGGTTTTTTTAATTTGATATCAGTATAATCTTCTTCTTCAATTTTTAAGATGTTTGGCTGGTTGAGAAATGCATAATTTTCTATATCAAGAGAAGCTAGTATTGGTTCTATTTTTTTAAAATATTTTCTAGACTGTAAGAAGTTTTTTTTAATATTAACATCTATTACCGCACTATCTATAAAAGTAATAGCCTTTGTAATATCTTCTGTAAATTGTTGTTTCATTTGAATATTGAACGGAATTTTTACTATTTTTTCTTTTTTTGAACAAGAAGAAGAAATAATAAGCAAGATAAAGAGGCTTATATAATAAGCCTCTTTACAATATTTTAAAAATCTCATATACTTATCTGTCTAATCCGTTGATTATATAAAGCATACTTCCTTCTTTTCTGCTATTGGATAGATCAGGGTTGGCAGTAGGATCTGTAAATGGTATACCATCTGATCGTTCCCAACCGTGATTTTGTGTAATCATAAGAAATGTTTTATCTACATTAATTACATCAGAAATATCTATCATACCCGTTATTTCCCATATTTTTTCTGTAGTACCATAACCAGATGCAGCACCTTTAGGTTGATCACATTCTAAGACGACTTTAAGTTCTTTAGTATTCAAATTGAATTGATATAGTCTAGAATAATGATTAGCAGAAGGTTTAAAATCTTGAATTCCGTTTGGATCTTCTTGGATATAGACATAATTTTCTGTTACCAGAATGTTATCAGGACTATGAAAGGCTTCTGCTGTACCTCCTTCTTTATCACCGTCTAATATACAGGTAATTTTACCAGATCCATCTGGTGTTTCACTATTGAGTTCTACTTTATAAACTCTTCCTGATCGTGTTCCTTTGCCAATTAAACCTGGTTTGTCTCTACCTGTTACAGCAAAATATACTTCCTGATTATTGGCTTTGCTATTTCCTTTTCGCCAGTCGATATCTTCTAATCTAGAGAATCCCATAACTCCTTTTTGTTTCGCTTCGGCATCTAATAAATCTATATCTTTTTCAGTCAGTTCTATAAATTCTATATCATAAGAGATTCCTTCTTTCATATCCATTTCATATGCTATATCAGGAGAAGTAACCTTTAGACCATATAATTTACCTCCTTCTAGATCACCTTGTTTACCTATATACATTCCTAATTGTCCAGAGGGGACTTCATTATCACTATTATCATCTCCTATTAGAATTACTGTTTTTTCTGGATAAGCTTGTTTGCTTAATGCTACTGCATTTTCTGTAGACCATTGCCCTAGAGCGGTTAGTATTCTTGGAGTAGATGCTTCTGTAATATCTCTATAAGGGTCGGTGGCAAAAACACCTTTAGATGCTCCTCCCCATTCACCACCAGATAAATACAAAGGACCAAAACCATGAATTTCTGGGGTAATAAGAGAGCCAGAGCATTGTGCTGTATTTGCAGAGGCAACGGCATTCAGGATATGTTCTCCTTTGATTGGTTTAAATGTTTCATCTAGTGTAATTCTAGCGATAGAGTAATCAGCTTCTATATTATTAATAAGCGTAAAAGTTCCATCATTATTATTTAATAATGCCGCCCCATCAGCCATAGAACCATACGTGAAATCTGGAATATATGTGTCTTCTGATGAAAGTAGGTTATATATTTTTATACCAGAGAAACTAGTAGTTTTTTTTACTAGTACAGGTGATATAGAATGGTTTTTTAATTCAATTTTTTCTGCTGGAGGGGTAATAGTATCATTGTCATCTTTATTACAGGAGGTTAGTGATACAGCTATTGCTAGAATAGCTATAGTGAGGTCTTTTTTCATTACTGTGTGGATTTATTTGTTTTCACAAATTTAATCTAGTCCACACTTGAATAGCTTTAAGAAGATGTTTTATCTTTATTAAAGAAATATTGCCAAAATGTATAAAATGTAAACTTAATATTATTCCTTATTGTGATGCTTAGAATTTTTCAAATACACCCAGTCCAAATAGCGCATAATCATATTTAACGGGATCCTTTGGATCTAATTCTCTTAGCCTTTTGTCAAGTTCTAATAATGCTTTCCCGTCATTTTGCTTCCGTTTTAATAAACCTAATTTACGAGCAACATTTCCTGAATGAACATCTAAAGGACATGATAATTGAGAAGGAGAGAGACTCTTCCATAATCCAAAATCTACACCTCCTTTAGTATCCCTTATCATCCAGCGTAAAAACATATGAATACGTTTGGCTGCAGAATTTTTTAAAGGGTCACTGACATGTTTCTCTGTTCTAGATAGATGTGGTAACGAAAAAAACTCTTTTTTGAAATGGTGAATAGCTGATTGAAAGTTATTTTCTTTTTTAAAGGTTTTAAAAAAAGTTTCCATATCACCATATTTGATGTAAATATGATGCAATGCGGTAATAAAATAAGTGAGATCTGTACTGTTAAAAGTTCTATGTACAAAACCGTCAAAAGATAGAAGATCATCTTTGGTATGATGTATAATGAAATCATGAGGGCTATTGTCTAGAAGAAGCATTAACCGATGGGCATTTTTTAAAATACTCTTTCTGTTCCCCCAAGATATTGTAGCTGTAAGGAACCCCGAGATTTCGATATCTTCTTTTTTAGTATATAAGTGAGGAATTTGTACTGGATCTGTCTCTATAAATTTAGGTTGCTCATAAAAAAGAGCTTTTTCATCCAAAAAACCTTTAAGTTCTTCTTTATTTAGTTTTTTCAAATTAAAAATTATTAATGATATGTCTTTCTATACCAAGATGTTTGTAATATCAATACAGATGTTTTTTTGTTTTAAAAATCGAAATATACTGTTAAATACAATAAATTAATTAATAATTAAGTTTAAATTACTTAGATATAATTAAAATAATTGTTATTTATTTGATTTACTCTAAATTATAATCGTTTTTATTTGTCGACAAATAGGAGTCAGTGATCATTTGTTATTCAAAGGTTAATAGAATGAGGGTTATAGATTATTTAGTTTTAATAAGTAGCTTACAAACGTTAGTTATTTCTGTTATTTTATTTTTTTATAAATCAAAAAAAGTACATATTAACAGATATCTAGGGTTGTTTTTTGCTACGCTGTTTGTTGAGTTGGTAATGCATATGTTGAATATTGTAATTGAGCATCCTGCAATTCATTATCAACCATTACGGTTTGATTTTTTAAGCATGAATCTTTTGTTTTTTTATGCTGTGGAAACTTCAGGGATATGTATAAAACGAAAACTTTATTATTATATTCCAGGCATTATAGAATTCTTATTCCTATTGTTTTTTTTTATTACTTTACTTATAAACCCTACTATATATACCTCGTTACAACAAATTCATCTTAATACCATTATTCGTATTATAGCTTCTATATATATTATAACATTCTCTGTAATGATTATAAAGGTAAATATAGGACACAAGAAAAAATTATTTCATTTTTATGAGGTTATCAAGTTCAAATCATTAAACTGGTTAACTGTTTTTTGTGTAGTATGTATTTTATTTAATATAGTATCACACACATTTCGTATATTTTTTAATCAAGAATATATCAGTATTATTTTTGAGGTTACTTATTTATTTGCTCTTTATTATTTAACTATTGCAAGTTTGGTACAAATAAATATAGTCAATGTAACTTCATCTAATACGGATAAAAAAGAAACTATTGCCGAATTAGAAAATGTAATAAAAATTATTGATGATTATATGTTGGAAACCAAAGCATATTTAAACCCTTCGATTACTCTAAAAATGTTATCCAAAGATGTTAAACTTCCTGAACGATTAATTTCTAAAGCAATTAATAAGATAGAGCATAAGAACTTTAATAATTATATTAATTATTATAGAATAGAAGAGTTTAAGAAGCTTTTATCAATGGATCGGCATAAAAAATTCAGTATTTCTGCCATTGCAAATGAGGTTGGTTTTAATTCTAGAGCATCATTTTATAAAAATTTTAAGGATATCGTAGGTGTTTCTCCTTCATCATATGCTAAAAACACAAGTAATTGATAATCAGTATCAAAAAAGTGTTTCGAAACATGTATCTAGATGTCTTAAATCATGTTATTGGACATCCATTTGTTGTAAGAAGTGTTTTTTTTATTGAATTTAGCATCAACTAATTTTACACAAACTCAATTTATGAATACACTTTCTAAACAGTATTTCAATTCTCGTTTTTTACTTAGAAGTAATAAATTTCTTATAGCTGGTTAACTATAAGAATTTATTCTTGGTTGCTACAAAGCTATAAACCGGACTCTATTTTTTAATTGTAAATTTTAGGTTTTATTAGTATCATTTTGATTTACTAAAAAGCAATTTTAAAATATAATATTCGAGGGATTAGAATCAAAAACTAACTTTAAATTTTTGATATATAGGGGTATATTTTCACCTTCGAACCGGTTTATACTTTGTCTTTTTCAAGATTTACAGCCTCTACATTATAAATTATACCAATTACTTAAACTAAGATTTTCGAAGTTCTTAATTCTTAAATTTTGAATTAAGTCTATAAAAAAGTTATGGTTTTTTCTAGGGCTTAAATTAATTAACAACTTAACAATATGAAGACAATAAAATTATTGGCGCTTAGCGCTATTGTGGTAGGGTGTATATCCTCTTGCCAAAGAGAAGAAATTGCTACAGAAGTAAATGAGGTAAATAATGTTCCTACAAAAGAACAACTCATTAAACTATCAAACATGGGAGTAAACACAAAAAGTGTAACTATCCAATCCCTTAAAAACCTTGATGGTAGTATAGAAGATTATTTTATTAATGGTACAGATCTCGGAATACCTGTAGTAAGTTTGACTGATGAATCGAGCTTAGAAACATTAAAAGATGGGACCAAACAATATAGAACCCGTAACTTAATTTCTAATTCTAATCGCATAGTTAATGTACTAGGGTACACTGGTGGAGGTGGTTATGGAATATCTAATACAGGTAGACAAGCTCTGCAAAGAGCGGTTGATAATTATAATAGATTAAATACGTCTCTGAATCTTAGACTTTCTTTTGGAGCAAATTATCAAGCTGCAGATATGGTGATTTATGTAGAAAGAAGTTTAGGTAATGGAGGACAAGCAGGGTTTCCATCAGGAGGAAGACCATATAAGTGGGCACGTATAGGGTCAGGAGTAGAGAATAGAGGGGTGGCATATGCTACTCACGTAATCGCTCACGAAATGGGACATTGTATTGGTTTACGTCATACAGATTGGCAACAAAGAGTATGTGATGGAGGAGGAGAAGGTCAAGGGGCTGATGGAGCAATACATATCCCAGGAACTCCTAGAGGTACAGATATTACTTCATTTATGATTTCTTGTTCTGCACCAGGAACTAGTCAAACTGGGGCTTTTAATAGAAATGATGTAACTGCAATACAATATCTGTATTAAAATAAAAATGTAAATACAATCAAAGAACTTCGAGAATCTATTCAAAAAGAGGCTGTATTATATACAGCCTCTTTTATTGGTCTCAAGAATAGTTAAAACTATGTACTTTAGTGCATTTAGCTTTAGCTTCTAAAAATTTTTACCTTTGTTTTATGCCAGAACAAAGGTCAAATGGTCATAGTGTTTCAAGATTAAGTGTTCATCTAGTTTGGAACACCAAATATCGTTATCATGTTTTGAAAGGAGATATTCAGGTTCGTTGTCGATCAATATTGATACAAATATTTGATGCTGAAGATGTTCAAATTTTGAAAGGAGTAATTTCCAAAGATCATGTTCATATGCATTTAGAGTATAGACCATCTCAAAAAGTAATACAATTTACGGATAAATTTTTCGTATATTTAAAGAATGGGTAAGCATATATTATTAGAAGTAAAAGAATCCTCAAGTCATTTACGGAATTTAATCAGAAAAGAGACTAATCCTAAAAATGTATTACGACTACAATCTTTGTTACATATTAGAGAATCAAGCTTTTCTACACAATCAGCCTTGGCAGAACATTTAGGATATCACGTTCGTAGTATGGAACTTTGGCTCAAGTTATATAAAGAAGGAGGTTTATTCGCCATGCTTTTGAATTCAAAAGAAAAACAGCAGCGCAAGCGAATCATT
>NZ_PGUB01000075.1:0-23522 GCF_002924285.1 Aquimarina sp. I32.4
TTGTAAAGAACATCTATGCGAATTTGCTAAACTTTACTATAAAGATGAAAAACAAAGATATAAGTGGATTGATACATGCTCAGAAATGATGCTTACCAAGGGGATTGACCCCATTATTGTAACACTTGAAAAATTACCAGAACAGCGCAAAACAACTGGAAAAAGAAACACATTGATCAACTATTATCGTAAAAATAAAGACAGAATGCAGTATCATAAATATATTGAAAAAGGGCTGATAATAGGATCGGGAGCCATAGAATCTGCTCACAAAGATGTGCTGCAACAGCGATTGAAGTTATCTGGGCAGCGATGGACTATGGAAGGTTTTCAACAAATGGCGCAACTAAGAGTAGTATATAAAAGCAAACAAGAACACAGGATCAAACAATTATGCCAAAATGCAGCATAATGGGAAATTTGTCGTACACCCCTCTATATAGTTTATTATAGTACGTATTGCTTTTTTTATATTAGCATAATAGTAGGCTTAGTCTAGCTATATAGATTAAGGTTTCTCATATAAATCAAATGAAAACAAAACTACATATATTCAAAGAGGTAGCGTACCATTTGAGTTTTACAAAAGCAGCAGAACATCTTTTTTTGTCTCAACCTGCAATCTCAAAAACTATACGTCTTTTGGAAGATGAATATAAAAGTACTTTTTTTTTAAGAAAAAGAAATTCTATCGAATTGACCGAAGATGGAAAAGTATTCTTAATCTACACAAAAAAAATATTGAAACTATATGCCGAGTTGGATAATCAATTTCTAAGCCTAGAAGATAAAAAACCAACTCACATTACCTTTGGGGTAAGTACTACCTTAGCAAATTACATCGTTCCTAAAATCATTGCTAAATTTAGAAAACATTCTCCTCAAACTAATTTTATTGCAAAAAGTGGTAACTCTAAAGAGGTGGAAGCATTGATTATCAATCAACAAATAGATTTTGGTATTATAGAAGGCCAAAGAACGAATTACCAATTACAATTTAAAAAATTTATAAAGGACGAGATCGTTTTGGTTACTAATGCTAGAAATACCGATTTCAAAAACGGAATAATCAGTAAAGATGATTTAACCAAAATCCCATTAATAGAAAGAGAATTAGGTTCTGGTACTCGGCAGGTTATTTATAACAAATTACAAGAATTGAATATTAATAAGCTTAATATTCAAGTAATTCTTAACAGCACAGAGGCTATTAAAAATTACCTATACTACTCAGACAGCTATGCTTTTGTTTCTATTAATGCTGTACATGAAGATTTATTAAACAATAAACTAAAAGTAGTCGATATAAAAGACATGTCATTTGAAAGGTGGTTCTATTTCGTGTCTAGAACAGGGTTTCAATCTAAAATTATGGATTATTTCGAAAAATTAATCGTGAACAACTATAACTTTTAGTTATCTCATATTCTATTATAGATTGCTAAAAAGTTATTCCTTAATTCTATTTTTGCCTCTGTAATCAAAATATCATGACGGCCATTGTGCAAAAAACACTTTTCTTTCTCATCATAGTTTTAGCCTTACTAGGGTATATAAATAGCCCAACAGCGCTACTAGTAGGGTTTACTTTTACATTTTTTTTCAAAAACCCATATTCACAATACAGCCAAATAGCAATCTATTACTTGTTAAAAATTGCTGTGATTGGGTTAGGTTTTGGAATGTTCTTAAAAGAAACTCTTACTACTAGTAAGAATAGTTTTGGATTGACTTCTTTTTCTATTCTACTAACTGTGACATTGGGTATATTCTTGGGTAAAGCTCTAAAATTGGATAAGAAATTAAGTCATCTTATTACCTCTGGAACTTCGATTTGTGGTGGGAGTGCTATTGCTGCAATTTCACCTGTGATCAAAGCAGATTACAAAGCAATTAGTATTGCATTAAGCGTTGTTTTTTTTTTAAACGCTATTGCTTTATTTGTATTTCCTGCGGCTGGCCATTATTTTGAATTAACCCAAAATCAATTTGGCTTATGGTGTGCAATTGCTATACATGATACCAGCTCTGTAATAGGTGCAACTATTGGTTATGGAGATGAAGCATTGAGAACGGCAACAACAGTAAAGCTTTCTAGAACTCTCTGGATTATTCCTCTTTCTATTTTATCTACTTTTCTTTTTAAAACCAAAGGAAAAAAAATTAAGATACCCTATTTTATTCTAGCATTTATCGCGGCTATATTAATAAATAGTTCCCATTTACTACCAACAAATATTACAGAATCTATAGTAATGATCTCAAAACGATTATTGGTAGTAACACTGTTTTTGGTAGGATCATCATTATCAGTCTCAGATCTTAAATCAACTGGATTCAAACCCATCTTATTTGCATTAATTCTATGGGCATTCATATCTGGTATTTCATTGATCTTTATTCTTTATTAAAAAATTGAAACAAAAAAGACATTCAATCCATAGAAAATTTGTCAACGTCATCACTATTTCAAATTATTTACTTTTTTAATTGCAAATTCTGGTACTATTCTAGAAACAAAATAAAGTAATCTCGACCCTCCAACTCTAATTTCTTTTTTATCTTTTTTCAAACCAATAATCATTTCATCTACCGCTTTTACTACAGTGATAGCTATTTTAGGAGGAGTTCCCTTATGCCAAGGTGTTTTTACTGCTGGAAACATTACTTCTACCACTCTTGTTTGTGTATCTTTAAGTTGTATTCTTATTGTTTGAGTAAATGAATGTAATGCGGCTTTTGTAGCATTATAAAACGAATAAGCCGCTTTTGGAGCATAAATCAACCCTGTAGTTATATTAATAATCATTGGTTTGTTATTCTCTTTTAGAATAGGATATATTAATTTTATAAGTCGTACAGGTGCCAAAAAATTAGTTTCAACCTCAGCATCTAGCATTGGTAAAATACCTTCTGTTTCAAAAAAAGGAGTTTGATGTACTATAGCAGCATTATTTATCAAAATATTTAATTGAGGATACTGCTCTTTAATCCATTCAGATAATCGTTTGCACTCTATTGGTTTTGATATATCACATTGATAAGTAATCACATTGGGCAACTTATATTTTGCATCTTCTAGTTTTTGAGATGTTCTAGAGCAAATAATGACCTGATTGCTCATTTCTAGAAAACGCCTTGCCATCTCAAGCCCAAGCCCAGAGCTTCCTCCTGTGATAAGAATAGTACTATTAGTAAACGTCATAATTCTATTTTTTTTGATTATTCGCCAAAAATAGAAAGTGACATATTATAAAAAATTGACCTATGTTAGTTCATCATTTTTTTTCTTATCCTACTCAAGGATTCTGGTCTAATTCCTAGGTAAGAAGCAATTGTCTGAAGTTTTACTCTTTTTTCCAGATCAGGAAATTCTTTAAGAAATATATGGTATCGTCTTTCTGCATCCAATAACAATAATTCTCGTTCTCTTTTTTCCTTAGTACAATACCCTTTTTGAAGCGCACTAATCAAAAATTTATCCCAATACGGATTGTTTTCCTGCAGTATAAGCCATTCTGTATAACTGATATCCAGAATCTCTGAATGCTCTAAAGCTTGAATAAAAAAATGTGATGGCGTTTGGTGTAACATCGCAGAATATGAACTTAGTACATTACCTTCTGTTATAAACCCCTTTGTAAATTCATTCCCCTCTCTATCAATATAATAGTACCTAAAAAGTCCACTTCTGATTATTGCAAACTTTTGTGGCACCTGCCCTTGAGTAATATAACACTCATATTTATCTATCTGTTTTATTCTGGAAATATCTATCAAATCAATTGACTCTTTTTCTGGAATATTTATTTTTGATAGAAGTGCTTGCGTATCCATATATTTAATTATGCTATTATTTATACTGTTTGATTCAAGTGAAAAAATAGTTCTTTTTATCAATCGAAGTGTTTTTTTTAATTCCATAATACAATTACTAATCAAAAAAGGCAACTATTAATTTACCTTTACTCCTACTTTTTGTTTTTCTATTACATCTCTATCGCTTATAAAGATATTTTCTTTGTATTTTTCGAAGATAAACCCTGTATTAATGAAAAATCTTACATGCTTCTCATCCTTTAATATGTTATATCACCCTCAAAAACAACCAAAAACAGATATCAAATACTAAAACTATATTTAGAGTTTATCAAAAAATAGCATATGCCAATTTCAAACAAAGATAAAAACACATGGGCTTGGGTTCCTTCTTTATATTTTACAGAAGGATTACCCTACGTTATTATCATTACTGTTTCTGTAATCATGTATAAACAATTAGGGATTAACAATACTGATATCGCTTTATATACTAGCTGGCTCTATCTACCTTGGGTTCTAAAACCATTTTGGAGTCCATTTGTTGATATAAAAAGTACAAAACGCAACTGGTTCCTTACCATGCAATTACTCATTGCAATAGTATTTTTGGGAGTCGGTTTTACAATTCCCACTCATAATTTTTTTGTAGTAAGTCTTTCTCTTTTTTGGATTGCTTCTTTTGCTTCTGCTACCAATGACATTGCATCAGACGGGTATTATCTAATTGCGCTTTCAGAAAAGAAACAATCGCTCTTTTTAGGGATTCGAAGTACTTTTTATCGACTGGCCATGATAACAGGACAAGGGTTAATTGTTATAATTGCAGGTTTTTTAGAAGAATATTATGGAGCTCCTCAAAAAGCTTGGTCATATACTATGATTATTACCGCCATCTTTATGATTATACTTACCGTAATGAATCTGCTTACAACTCCAAAAATAGAAGATCAAACTACTACTGACATAAAACCTTTGCGCTTTCTTGATGTTTTAGGAACATTCTTTGAGAAAAAAAATATAGGAATTGCTCTGGCTTTTATTCTTGTATATCGCCTAGGAGAATCACAGTTAGTCAAAATGGCATCCCCTTTTTTATTAGATAAAACAAAAGAAGGTGGATTGGCACTATCAACTACAGAGGTAGGAACTATTTATGGTACTTTTGGAGTCATTGCTCTCACTATTGGTGGTATTCTGGGAGGAGTTGTTATTTCTAAACATGGATTAAAAAAATGGATGCTCCCCATGATTTTGGCTCTCAATCTGCCTAATCTACTTTATGTGTTACTAGCCATATGGCAACCTTCTTCCATTTTATTTGCAACACTGGTCGTTATTATAGAGCAATTTGGATATGGTTTTGGCTTTGCTGCCTATCTCATGTTTTTGATTTATGTAGCAGATGGGGTATCAAAAACCTCACATTATGCAATTGCAACTGGTTTTATGGCATTGGGTATGATGCTTCCTGGTATGTTGAGCGGTTTTATCCAGCAAACCCTTGGATATACAGGTTTTTTTATCTGGGTAGCCATTGCCGCAATACCAGGTATTATCCTAACACGTTATATACAATACCCCGCAACTTATGGTAAAAAAGAAGCGAATTAAAATAACATAATAAAACAGCATTTCTCAATCTATGAGCCTCTCAAAACTTACAAAAACAGAAAAAATTGGACAATTTTTCTTTCCTGCTGCATTCATTAATGATACAGATAAGGAGATAAAGGAAATCGAAGAATTAATAAAAAATTATAAAATCGGAGGACTTACTTTTTTTCATAGTAGAGCTAGTGCAGCTACCAATTTTGAAGAGAAGAAAAAAATAATTAGAAATGAAGATAGCTCAAATCGATTAGCACAACTTATTACACATTATCAGAGTATTGCTCACTCCCCTCTTTTGATAAGTATTGATGCAGAATGGGGATTAGCTATGCGAGTAGAAAACACCCCACACTATCCTTATGCCATTACTCTTGGTGCGCTTCCTGATCATAAAAAAGAACTGATCTATCAAGTAGGACAACATATCGGGTATGATCTTAAAAACATAGGTATCCATCTTAATCTAGCTCCTGTGGTCGATATTAATATCAATCCTAGTAATCCTGTAATTGGATATCGGTCTTTTGGAGAAGAAAAAAAACAGGTGACAGATAAATCTCTGGCTTTTTACAAAGGACTCAAAAGTGCTGGAATACTAGGTTGTTTTAAGCATTTTCCTGGACATGGCGATACCGCTGTAGATTCACATCTAGGTCTACCTATAATTTCTAAATCCAAACAAGAATTATATACAGAAGAACTCTACCCATTTATCAAAGCAATAGACTCGGGAGTAGACAGTATACTTATTGGTCATCTTGCGGTTCCCTCTCTCTCCCAAGGAAAAAATATATCAGCTACCTTATCAAAAGATATTATCAAAGGATTATTACGTCAGGAATTAGGCTTTGATGGAGTTGTTATCTCTGATGCACTTAATATGCATAGTGTTTCTAAACTTTATACTGAAAAGGGAATGCTGGAATGGAAAGCTTTTGATGCAGGAAATGATATTTTGTGTTTTGCAGAAAATGTAGAAGAAGGTATCCTTGCTATCGAAAAAAATGCTACCAACCTACAAATTGAAGAAAGTTTCGAAAGAATTCAAAAATTAAAACAAAAAGCATTCATAGAAAACAGCACCGATCATACTTTTGATTTTGAAAAAACAAATGCTTTAAATTATTCTATTGCCAAAGGATCAATTACTCACTATAAATCAAACATAAAAAGTTTTGAAAAATTTAGTGTCGAAAATTTTGACGCCATTGTTTATGGTAAATCTACAGATTGTACGTTTTTTAAAGAAATTATAAAATCAAAGAACTGTACCGTTATGAGTGACACTCACCTCTCACTAGCAGATTCTTCTGATAACATCTTGATAGCATTATTTCCTCCATCTATAAAACCGATGAATGAATTTGGTATTACTCCTGAAATCAAAGAAAACATAATCAAGTTGAGTGCTACAAAAAATGTTACGCTATACCTCTTTGGTAATCCTTATGCTATAAAAGTTTTACCCACCAGAAACATTAACAATATAATCATTGCCTATCAAGATTTTGACGCTTTTCAGCAAGTCGCTGCGCAACACTTTATTAAACAATATAACACTATTGGTAACTCTCCTGTACAACTCTAGATATGAACACTAAAAATCAATACACTGTAATTGGCTTAATGTCTGGCACCTCTCTAGATGGTTTAGATATTGCCAATTGTCATTTTGAAAAAAAAGGTCAAAACTGGGTATTCTCTATCCTCAATACCAGTAGTATTGATTATACACCTGATTTTAAAGAAAAGTTGAAAAATTCTATCTATATGGATACAGCTTCTTTACTGGTTTTTCATAATGAATATGGCAACTGGTTAGGCAATCAAGTCAAAAAATTTATAACTCAGAATAACATTCAAGTAGATTTTATTGCGAGTCATGGCCATACTGTTTTTCATCAACCAGAAATTGGGCTTACCTACCAAATAGGCTCTGGGCAACATTTGGCTAATGCTTGTAAAGAAAAAGTGATCTGTGATTTTAGAACCAAAGACGTAGCGCTTGGCGGCCAAGGTGCTCCCCTTGTTCCGGTAGGAGATCAATTATTATTTGGCAGCTATGATTTTTGCCTTAATCTAGGAGGAATCAGTAATATTTCTTTTAATCTAGATAAAAAAAGAATTGCCTATGATATATCTCCTGCCAATATGTTGCTCAATTACATCTGTGCTACAATTGATAAAGCATATGACAAAGGAGGAAAAATAGCTGAGACTGGAACCTTAAACAACTCATTATTAAAAACACTGAATTCTCTAGATTATTATCAACTCCCACATCCCAAATCATTAGGATATGAATGGTTCTCAGAAAAAGTAATTCCAATTATTGACCAAACTCAGGATACACCAGAAAACTTATTACATACCGCCGTTCATCATATCGCTCATCAAATTGCTACTTGCATCATTGCAACCAATAAAAAGCACACATCGCTATTGATCACAGGAGGTGGTGCAAAAAATGATTTTCTTATTAAAATACTACAACAAAAACTACATAATTTTGCTACTGTAATTGTACCAGAAGAAAAGGTTATTGATTTTAAAGAAGCACTAATTTTTGCCTTTATGGGAGTATTAAAAGAACGAAATGAAATCAATTGCTTACACTCTGTTACTGGTGCCCATAAAGACTCTTCATCAGGTGTAATTTATCATCCATAATAACAGTATAGTATACACCTATTTTTTACTTATAATGTTCATTCACTATAATACTCGAAAACAATTTTTACATTTGCCAAAAAATCAAAAATGCTAATTATCGGTATCGCCGGAGGAACTGGTTGTGGTAAAACCACTGTTGTAAATCATATTATAAATGAATTACCAGAAAATGAGGTATGTGTCATCTCTCAAGACTCATATTATAAAGACACCAGTCACCTTACCTATGATGAGAGAGTACTCATAAATTTTGACCACCCTCAATCTATAGATTTTGATCTACTAGGAGAACACCTTATTGCTCTTAGAAAAGGAGAAACTATCGAACAACCGATATATTCTTTTGTAGAACATAATCGTACTGGTAAAACTGTTACTACCGCGCCGAGCAAAGTAATCATCGTAGAAGGGATTTTGATTCTTACCAATGCTAAAATAAGAGATATGTTTGACATCAAAATATATGTGCAAACTGATAGCGATGAACGGTTAATAAGAAGATTAAAAAGAGATATTTCTGAACGAGGTAGAGATATGGATGAGGTTTTAGACCGATATCAAAACACATTAAAACCCATGCATCAGCAATTCATTGATCCAACCAAAGAATTTGCTGATCTTATTATACCCAACAATAACTATAATAATGTAGCTGTAGATATTGTACGAACCATTATCAAGGAGCGTTTGAATTAACTTTTTGTACCTTTACACCAATAATATTCTTAATTAGATTGAAGTTAAAGCAATATTTTCAGAAACTAAAAAACAAACCGGCACTCATTCCGATATTTGCTATATTTTTAAATAAATATGTGCTCATAATTTTATTATTCATTATATGGATGTTGTTTCTTGATACAAACTCATGGCTAATTCATAGAGAATTAGATGAGGAAATACAGGAACTTGAGGATAATAAAAAGTACTATATAAAAGAGATTGTAAAAGATCAAAAAAACATCAAAGTATTAAAAGATAGTAGCGAGCTGGAAAAATTTGCCCGAGAAGAATATTTCATGAAACGAGATAATGAAGAAATATACATTATCGAGTATGAAGATAGTATACCTAAAAATGATAAAGATGACTAAATCCCTATTTGATAGTTTTGATGAAGTTTCTGCAAAAGAATGGAAACAAAAAATTCAATTTGATCTCAAAGGTGCTGATTATAATGAAGCATTGATTTATAATTCTTTAGAAGGGATTGATATTAAACCTTTCTACCATCAAGAAGATTTAGCAGCTATTGATATCCCTGTTACACATCCTGTTTCTTGGAAAAATGCTTTAAAAATAGTTGTAGATCAAACAACTACGGGTAATCAAAAAGCACTGAGTTCTATAAAGAAAGGTGCAGAGAGTATTCATTTTGTAATCACACAAAAAGAGACTGATGCAAAAGAGCTTTTGCACAATATCCCCTCTACCATCAATATTTTTGTAGAAACCCAATTCCTATGTTCTTCATACATTCAGAAATTAAATGACATTGCTGATAAAACTGATCTCAATATTTATGTTTTAACAGATATTATAGGTAATCTAGCAAAAACAGGTAATTGGTTTAATAATTTAAAGAATGATCATTCTTTATTAGAAGAAATTATCTCCAGTCCCTATCTCAAAAGTAGCCTTAGTATTGATATCGGATTGTATCAAAATGCTGGTGCGACTATGGTACAACAATTAGCCTATGGATTGGCACACGCAAATGAATATTTGAATCATTGTAACAACACAAAAATATCTTTAGGAAAAACGCCTATAGTTTTTAAAGTTGCAGTAGGTGGTAATTACTTTTTTGAAATTGCAAAATTAAGAGCCCTTAGATGGTTATGGAAAACGTTGGCTTCAGAATATAATACACTATCAGAATGTCATATCATTGCATACCCTTCTCATAGAAATAAAACTATTCTTGATTACAATGTAAATATGTTACGTACTACTACAGAATGTATGAGTGCTATATTAGGTGGTGCCGATACTGTACAAAATTTACCTTATGATGATGTATACCATCTTGAGAATGATTTTGGCACAAGGATTTCTTTAAATCAATTATTACTCCTCAAAAATGAAAGTTATTTTGATATCGTATCCAATCCAGCATCAGGATCGTATTATATAGAGAGTTTGACAAATCAATTGGCAGAAAAAGCTTTAGCACTATTCAAAAACATTGAAGATAGTGGTGGATTCTTAAAACAGCTAAAATCGGGCACTCTTCAGAAAAAAATAAAAGAGAGCGCTACCAAAGAACAAGAATTATTTGATAATGAAAATATCGTTCTTACTGGAACAAACAAGTATCAAAACTCAAATGAGCATATTCCTGAGATTCAGAAACCTATTTTTCCTGAAAAAAAGGTTAGAAAAACACTATTAGCTCCAATACTAACAAAAAGGTTATCAGAAAAAATTGAAAAAAAAGCTATGCATGCATAGCATAAGTCATTAATTTTTTGTACTTTACAAAGACCTAACATTTTTTATAACTTAATTTTAATCTCATGCCCCTAAGGATTAAATATAAGGTTGTGTTACTTTTTTTATCGCTATTTATAAGCATTATTGGTAATACTCAAACCTCTGCAGAAAACTTTGATTGTCTTAAAATTGATAATCAAGGATTACTAAAACAATCATTTACTTCATTTGAAAAAGACCTGTTCGCTCATTATAAATTCAATAATGATACTATCAAAACATACAGAACCTTTCTTACAGAAGTTTACAATCTGTCAATAAACCTCAGGAAACTCCCTTCTCAAAACTCTATCCGTCTTGCACGTATATATAAACAAAAAGCTACAGATAGAAACTCTCTTTGGGTATTACTTAGCCAATATGACGAAGAAATGGTTGCTTCAGAAGAAAACACTACTATAAAAACTGATACAGATAAAGAAGAGGTACTAACTTTTAACTATCGAGGAGGCTTCATACAATGCTTAAAAAACAACAGTACTAGTGAAAGTTTTAAAGATATCATCGATATGCTCGAATATGATGGTAATGTAAGCCCATCTTTAATTGCTCAAAAACTACATGATTTGCCAACTGAGGAATTCAATAGCTATGAGGTAAAAAGTTTTATTGCTTTCGATATTTATTATTCTATTTTATTAGTCATAGAAAAAGCATTTAAATAGTCGCTTACAAACTATCTTTTGGCGCAAAACACTATCTTTCAAAAAATAACGCTCTTTTTTTGATTAAATTCAAAAAAAACACAATAAAACGTTAATATATACCAACTTATTGTTAACTTTCGACCTAAGTTTTAAAACAAAACCTATACACTAACATTACTAAATCTAAATTAATGCCCCTTAAGATTAGATCTAGAATTATAACCTTGTCTTTATTACTATGTATAAAGGCTACTTATTCTCAATCTGGTATCAATTGTTATGATGTAGATGAAACTGGTATTATAAAAAAAGCATACAATTCTTTTGAAAATGATTTGTTTGCACATTATAAGTTCGGCACTGATTCTATAAAAACCTATCGAACTTTTCTGGCAGAAGTAGCCAGCCTATCAATTGATCTTAGAAAACTCCCCTCAGAAAACTCGATTCGCCTAGCACGAGAGTTTAAAAAAATAGCCAGCAATAAAAATTCGCTTTGGATTAAACTAAGTGAATACGAAAACAATGAAACTATAACAAAATCAGTATCTCCTACCAATAAAAAAAATCAGAAAGAACTTCTAATCTTCAATTACAGAGGTGGCTACATACAGTGCCTCAAAAACACCACTGATAGTACTGATTTTAAAGATTTAATTTCTTCACTTGAAAAAGATGGAAACGTGAGTACCTCATTGATTTCTCAAAAAATATATTATGTCACTGATAAAGAACTCCGCACATCTGGAATAAAAAACTTTATTGCTTTTGATATATACTACTCTATTTTAATGGTTATTGAAAAAGCATTTAATTAATCTTTTTTACATTATTCTCTGTAAACTTACTAGTGAATTATATTTTTTTAATAAAAATCAGTTTTAAAACCTTAATTTTATAGCCTTGTTAATTTATCATCTTGAAAAAAAAATGAGGCTTTGAGCAATGAATAGAAAAGACATACAACATATACAATTAGCAAAAGAAGCAACACCAAACAAATCACAACAGACTTCTACATATACCACATCTGAAGGAATCAATATAAAATCAATTTATAACAAAGATGATCTTAGTACTATAGATCACCTTAATTTTTCTGCAGGAATACCTCCTTATTTACGTGGTCCATACTCTACAATGTATGTTCGCAGGCCATGGACTATACGGCAATACGCTGGCTTTTCTACCGCAGAAGAAAGTAATGCTTTTTATCGCAGAAACCTTGCTGCGGGACAAAAAGGATTATCTGTAGCCTTTGATTTGGCTACACATCGTGGGTATGATAGTGATCATGAACGTGTATTTGGTGATGTTGGTATGGCAGGCGTAGCTATTGATACTGTTGAGGATATGAAAATATTATTTGATCAAATTCCTCTTGATAAAATGTCTGTTTCTATGACTATGAATGGCGCTGTTTTGCCAATTATGGCATTTTACATCGTTGCAGCAGAAGAGCAAGGAGTTGATAAAAAATTACTTTCAGGAACAATCCAAAATGATATTCTTAAAGAGTTTATGGTGCGTAATACTTATGTATACCCCCCTACTCCATCAATGCGAATTATAGGAGATATTTTTGAATATTGCTCTAAGAATATGCCAAAATTCAACCCTATAAGTATCTCTGGATATCATATGCAAGAAGCAGGCGCAACCTGCGATATAGAACTAGCATATACTCTTGCAGATGGCTTAGAATATATACGTAAAGGAATAGAAGCAGGAATGGATGTAGATACATTTGCACCTCGTCTGTCTTTCTTTTGGGCAATTGGTATGAATCATTTTATGGAAATTGCAAAAATGCGTGCAGCACGTATGCTATGGGCAAAACTGATCCAGCAATTCAACCCAAAAAACCCAAAATCCTTAATGCTCCGTACGCACTGTCAAACTAGTGGATGGAGCCTTACTGCCCAAGATCCTTTTAACAATGTAGCACGAACTTGTATAGAAGCCAGCGCCGCCGCTTTTGGAGGTACACAAAGTTTACATACCAATGCACTGGATGAAGCCATTGCACTACCAACAGATTTTTCGGCAAGAATTGCCAGAAACACACAAATATATCTGCAAGAAGAGACTCGAATTACACGCACAGTAGATCCATGGGCAGGTAGCTACTATGTAGAATCTTTGACAAATGATATTGCAGAAAAAGCTTGGAAACTTCTGGAAGAAGTAGAAGAATTAGGAGGAATGACAAAGGCTATCGAAGCAGGAATCCCTAAAATGAGAATTGAAGAAGCTGCCGCTCGTAAACAAGCTAGGATAGATAGCGAACAAGATATTATCATTGGCGTAAACAAATACACCCTAGAAGAGGAAGAAGCTATCAAAACTCTAAAAGTTGATAATCAAGCTGTAAGAACCCAACAGATAGAAGGACTTACCAGAGTAAAGGCTTCAAGAAATGAAGAAGATGTACAACAAGCTTTAAAAAAATTAACGCTAGCTGCAACAGATGATCATCAAAATTTATTAGAATTAGCTGTAGATGCAGCAAGGCTTAGAGCTACTTTAGGAGAAATCAGTGATGCCCTAGAAAAAGAATTCGGAAGATATAAAGCAGAAATAAAATCATTTACAGGAGTGTATGCCAAAGAGATAAAAGATGATGCTTCTTTTAATAAAGCAAGAGAACTCGCAAATCAATATGCAGATTTAGAAGGGCGAAGACCCAGAATCATGATTGCCAAGATGGGGCAAGATGGTCATGATCGTGGCGCAAAAGTAGTAGCCACCAGTTATGCAGATGTAGGCTTTGATGTAGATATAGGGCCATTGTTTCAAACACCAGCAGAAGCTGCAAAACAAGCAGTAGAAAACGATGTACATATTGTAGGCGTTTCCTCTCTCGCTGGAGGTCACAAAACATTAGTCCCACAAATCGTTGCTGAACTCAAAAAATATAACAGAGAAGATATTATGGTTATAGTAGGAGGAGTAATCCCCCCTGATGACTATGACTTTCTTTTTGAGGCTGGTGCAGTTGCCATTTTTGGCCCTGGTACAAAAATAAGTGATGCCGCTATTACAATATTAGAAATTCTAATTTCTACATTCGAATAATACAAAAATATCCTTTTACCTAAACAATGAGTTAAATGTAAATAATTGCATTTTATGGTTATATTTATCGAGCTTGAATAGTTTGACATCTTTTACTTGATTCTCCCTACCCCAATTCCTGTAAACCGTTGCTTTTAAATAAGTAGGCACATTTTTCTTATTCCCTAAATACTTTATATTTATCAACCACTCCCCTTTATTTAAATTATAAATAAAAAACTCATCAGAAGAATACCCTTTTATCTTCTCATTAAGAATACGATCCTTACTTTTTTCTTGAGAATGCTCGTAAACAAAAGAATTTAAATCGGGATCAACAAATTCTAATAGAAATTCTGCCTCAGAAGTATTCCATTCAAAAACAACACGAATATCACTAGTCAATGTTTCTTCTTCTTCTTTTTTAATTTCAAAAGTTTCTTTAATTTTTGCTACATCTTTTTTATGGGTATACAAATACTTCATTTCATTATAAACCATTTGCTCAATACCTTTTTCTTCTAATTTAAACCCTCGTTGTAAATACCTTAAATACATATCCCATGCATTTTGATATTCTCTGTTTGCAAAATAAGAATTCGCTAAATCTCGAAAAGACTGTGCATAAGATGGTCTTAAATAAACAATTGTATTATAAACATTCAGAGCTTTTGATTGCTCTCCTAACTCCTCATATGTATATGCAAGAGCCTTAAGAGCTTCTGCATTTTTATGAAACTCCTTTTCCATATCTGATAATACTTCTAAAGAAAGTTTTCTATTGTTTTTTTCTTTTTTGAAATAAGTAGCTATATCTAGATAAAAACTCGGTTGTTTTTTATGCTTATTTAATAAAGCTCTATAAGCTTCATACAATCCAGTATCGGTAGCGCTTGAATTTACTTTTTTAAAATCATCAATAATTGTAGTTGATACAGCATCTATATAAGGGAAAGCATCATTTTTATATTGATTACCCCTAGCTTTTTGTTCTGCTTTATGTGTATTAAGAAATATTGAGCTCTTTGTTGTTACAACAATCACTCCTCCTGCTCCTCGCATTCCATAATTTGTTGTCCCTCCTAAACCTTTAAGAACTACCATATGTTCTATATCATTTATATCAATATGAGGAGGGTAATTATAAACAACTCCATCAATATCCCAAATTGCAAATCCATTTTTTTCACTCATTACTGGCCGCACTCTAACTCTTTTTCTACCAAGTCCATCATTAGAAATACCATAAGTAGGAATAACTCCTTGTATCGCTTCTATCAAATCTACACCCCCTCTATTAAGGTGTTTTCCTTCTACGAGCCAATAAGAAAATGCCGAACTTTTTATATCAATTTCTCCATAAGCAGTATTCAACTTATCTAATTCTGTTTTTTTTGCTAAAGAATATTGTTTTTTATCAGCCTCTTTTTTAATCAAAACTTCATCTAGCTTATTAACATCGTTTGTCATCTTGATATTGAGAAGTTGAGTAACATCTTCTACAATAATTTCTACTGTTTTTTTCCCTACAAAAGAAAACTGGATAGTTTCTCTTTCTGATGCTTCTATATAATAATAGCCTTTTTCATCTGTAATTGTTCTTCTATTTTTATTCTTTACAGAAATATTAACATTTTTTATAGGAATATTATCGGCTGTAACATATCCATAAATTTTATGTAAACTTGATTTTGATTGAGCAGAAAGAAAAGAAAAACCTCCTAGTAGAGATAGAGCCAAAATCATCCAAGAAAATAAGTGCGTTTTTATAATCATAAGAATGTAGAGTTAAAAGGTGAAAATTGCATTACAAAAATCAACTATAAACTAATTTAATTGATTTACTGAACATTACAATAAGCTTTAACGTTCTATTATGTATGTCATAACAAGACAAAACGTTACCTCAATTAGTAGCATTTCTTTACTAATTTTATAATTCTCATATATTAGATCACAACTGCATAAGAACCAACATTAATCCATCTATTATGACTGAGTAATATATGATAGGTCTATTGTGATTATAAACCAGTACTCTTTATTATTATTTCAGTAAGCAATCTGTTTTTTGCCAGTTACCATACTGATAATCAAATACACTAACTAAATCTTGTTTTTTTAAACTCTGTATTACGTAGTGCATTATAATTAATAGTATTTTAGCTAAATAGCTAAAAGGAGGTGTTAAAAAAACTATGCATGCATAGTTTTTTTAGTACTTTAGCAGAATATCGATACTTATACATATGAACTATACAGATAAAATGCTTCGTGACGGAGCGCTAAAAGGAAAAAATATTGTTGTTACTGGTGGAGGTAGCGGATTAGGTAAATCCATGACTCGATATTTTTTAGAACTTGGAGCCAATGTAGCTATTTCCTCTCGTAATTTAGAGAAATTACAAAATACTGCCAAAGAACTCGAAGCAGAAACAGGAGGCACATGCTTGCCTGTACAATGTGATGTTAGAGAATATGATCAGGTAGAAGCTATGAGAGATCAAGTTCTAGATGCTTTTGGATCTGTAGATGTATTACTTAACAATGCTGCTGGAAATTTTATTTCTCCAACAGAACGTTTATCTCACCGTGCATTTGATATTATAATCGATATTGTGCTAAAGGGAACCAAAAACTGTACTCTTGCCTTTGGAAAATACTGGATTGAGAACAAGTATAAGAATACTGTGGTCCTTAATATTGTAACAACATACGCATGGACTGGATCTGCCTATGTAGTACCAAGTGCAACTGCAAAAGCAGGAGTATTGGCAATGACTAGATCATTGGCAGTAGAATGGGCAAAATACGGCATGCGTTTTAATGCCATTGCTCCAGGCCCTTTTCCTACAAAAGGAGCATGGGATCGATTATTACCAGGAGATCTCAAAGATAAAATAGATATGGCAAAGCAAGTACCTCTTGCACGAGTAGGTGATCATCAAGAACTTGCAAATCTTGCCGCTTATTTAGTTTCTGACTTTTCTGCATACGTAAATGGTGAAGTAGTAACTCTAGATGGAGGTGAATGGTTAAAAGGAGCTGGTCAATTCAATTTATTGGAGCAAATACCCGAAGAAATGTGGGATCAACTCGAAGCAATGATTAGAGCCAAAAAAAATAAGTAAAATTTTATTAACAATAATAAAAGTAGATCAGACCATTCACACAGGGGAATGGTCTTTTTTATTTGTTACTGTTAACACTTTTCATTTTTATAATATATAATAAATCGTATTTTTATCGCTATAAATCCAAATCTCCCCCTATGGGTAAAATAATAGCAATTGCCAATCAAAAAGGTGGTGTAGGTAAAACTACCACCTCTGTAAATTTAGCAGCTTCTCTAGGTGTTTTAGAGAAAAAAGTACTTCTTATCGATGCCGATCCGCAAGCCAATGCGACTTCTGGACTAGGATTAGATGTAGAAAGTATTGAGAAAGGAACCTATCAAATCCTTGAGCATACAGTAACACCTCTAGATGCAATTTTAGAGACAAATGCTCCAAATGTACATATCATTCCGGCACATATTGATCTTGTAGCCATTGAGATAGAGCTTGTAGACAAAGATCAGCGTGAGTACATGATGAAAAAAGCTATAGAAAGTTTAAAATCTGAATATGATTATATTCTTATAGATTGTGCTCCTTCTCTTGGTTTATTAACTCTAAATGCATTGACTGCCTCAGATTCTGTAATGATTCCTATTCAATGTGAGTATTTTGCCTTAGAAGGATTAGGAAAACTTTTGAATACTATAAAAAGTGTACAAAAAATTCATAATCAAAATTTAGATATAGAAGGACTACTGCTTACTATGTATGATTCGAGATTAAGATTATCAAATCAGGTAGTAGAAGAAGTTCAAAAACACTTTAATGAAATGGTGTTTAAAACAATTATTCAAAGGAATATTCGTTTAAGTGAAGCTCCTAGTTATGGTGAAAGCATAATTAATTATGATGCTTCTAGCAAAGGTGCCAGTAATTACTTAAGTTTGGCACACGAAATTATTAAGAAAAATAGTTAAGGATAACATGGCGAAGGCAACCAAAAAACAGGCATTAGGTAGAGGATTATCAGCATTATTAAAAGATCCTGATAATGATATAAAATCTGTTGAGGATAAAAATGCAGATAAAGTAATAGGTAATATTATAGAATTAGAACTAGGAAGTATAGAGGTCAATCCTTTTCAACCCCGTACAAGTTTTAATGATGAAACCTTACGAGAACTTGCTACCTCTATAAAAGAAGTAGGTGTTATACAACCTATTACAGTTAGGAAATTAGATTTCAACAACTACCAACTGGTCAGCGGAGAACGTCGTTTTAGAGCTTCTAAATTAGTAGGTCTAAAAACGATTCCTGCTTACATTCGTATTGCCAATGATCAAGAGTCTCTAACTATGGCGTTGGTAGAGAATATACAAAGACAAGATTTAGACCCTATTGAGATCTCATTGTCTTATCAACGACTTATTGATGAGATCAGCCTAACACAAGAACAATTGAGTGATCGTGTAGGTAAAAAAAGATCAACTATTGCCAATTACCTTAGATTATTAAAATTAGACCCAATTGTACAGACAGGGATACGTGATGGTTTTATATCTATGGGACATGGTCGAGCTTTGATCAACATAGAAGATCAACAACAGCAATTGGATATTTATGAGAGTATTATAGGGAAATCACTATCAGTTCGAGATACAGAACAATTAGTTAGATCCATTAATAATAAAGATGAAAACCCAAGTACTGCTACCAAAGTTTCTAAAACCACCGAAATACCTGTTCATGTAAAAAAAGGAATAAAAGAATTTTCTGACTACTTTGGCGCAAAAATTGATGTAAAAATTTCTGGTAAAGGAAGTGGTAAACTTATCATACCATTTTCTTCCGAAGAAGATTTCAAACGTATAAAGAAACTTATAAATAGTGAAGATTAAATTCTTTTATATTACTCTTTTTGTATTACTTTCTATTCACACTATTTCTGCACAAGAAAATGAGGAATTAAAAGTCACTACAGAAGAAGTTGCCGTAAAAAAGAAAGAAAAGAAAAGAAAAATTCGCCCTTACGAGCCTTTGGCTCCTGCAAGGGCGGCATTTTATTCTGCTGTTCTTCCTGGGCTTGGTCAAGCGTACACCAAAAAATATTGGAAAATTCCAATCGTATATGCTGCAATAGGAACAGGAGTTTATTTCTATATCGATAATAACAATAATTACAATCGTTTCAGAGATATTTACAAACGTAGACTTGCAGGATTTACAGATGATGAATTTCCTAACATAACCAATGATCAATTAATATCATTACAAGATCGTTTTCGTCGTGATAAAGAATTATCATTGCTAGTAACTGTAGGAATATATCTTCTCAACATTGTAGATGCCAATGTAACTGCGCATCTAATGCAATATAATGTTACAGATGACCTTTCTTTTAAACCAAAAATAAATTTTAACGAGTTTGACAGCAAACCTAATTATGGAATGTCACTCAATTATAGTTTTTAAGAGACAACAACTAGATTCTTCTAAAAACTAATTAATACCAACCAAAAATATGAAAATTGCCTTACTAGGATATGGTAAAATGGGTAAAACCATAGAAAAAATTGCAATAGAGCGAGGCCATACCATAGTGCTGAAAGTAGACAAAGGTGATACCACATATGATCTTTCTGATGCAGATGTCGCTATAGACTTTAGCATTCCCTCTGCTGCTGTAAATAACATCACAAATTGTTTCAATACAAACACACCTGTTATTTCGGGAACTACTGGCTGGTTAGATCATTATGATGATATAATCACATTATGTAAAGAAAAAAAAGGAGGATTTATTTATGCTTCTAATTATAGTTTGGGCGTAAATCTATTTTTTGAGCTTAATAAAAAACTAGCAAAAATGATGAATCCATTAGAAGGATATGAAATTGCTATGGAAGAAATTCATCATACAGAAAAACTAGATGCTCCTAGCGGAACTGCTATAACATTAGCAGAAGGGATCATTGAAAACTCAAACAAAGAAGCTTGGCAATTGGATAGTAAGGACAAAAATGCAATTCCAATCATTGCTAAAAGAATCGATAAAACTCCAGGCACACATACTGTTACCTACTCTTCTGCCGTTGATGATATTGAAATCAAACATACTGCGCACAATCGTAATGGGTTTGCTTTGGGTGCCGTAGTAGCTGCAGAATGGCTAAAAGGTAAAATAGGAGTTTATAATATGAAAGACGTATTAGGTCTATAAAAGTGTAACATTACACACAAAAGAAGGACTGATATAAAAAAATAGTAAAGTATGATACTTACAGAATGGCTTATTTTTTTCCTGATAATTCAGGTAATTCATTTTCTAGGCACTTGGAAATTATATGTTAAGGCAGGCAGAAAAGCTTGGGAAGCTCTTGTACCAGTTTACAATGCAGTAATCTTGATGAAAATCATAAACCGCCCATGGTGGTGGGTAATATTATTATTTATTCCTGTCATTAATGTAATTATGCTACCCGTAATTTGGGTAGAAATCATTAGAAGTTTTGGTAAAAACACTACAACAGATACAGTACTTGTTATTGCTACACTTGGGTTTTACATATTTTATATCAATTACGCTCTAGATGTACATCACATTACAGATCGAGATCTAAAACCAAAAACAGCTGCAGGAGAATGGATAAGCTCCATCTTGTTTGCCATTGTTGCGGCAACTATAGTACACACTTATTTCATGCAACCATACACTATTCCTACTGGCTCTTTAGAAAGAACACTATTGGTAGGTGATTTCTTATTTGTAAGTAAGTTTCATTACGGTGCACGTACCCCAATGACAGCAGTATCTTTCCCTATGGTTCACGATACTATTCCTGTGGTACGAGCCAAATCATATACTAGTACTCCACAATACCCATATTTTAGACTACCTGGTTTTCAAAAAGTTAAACGCAATGATATCGTTGTATTTAGCTGGCCTATTGATACTGTTAATGCTTTTCAACAATATGGTGATGGAAAATACCATTACAAGCCAATTGATAAGAAATCTAATTATGTAAAACGTTGTGTAGGTATCCCTGGGGATTCTTTATCTGTAGTTGATGGATATGTACATATTAATGGGAAACAAACTAAATTACCAAAACGTGCTCAATTACAATTTTCTTATAATGGAATTACCAAAGGGAGTAGCTTTAACCCTCAAAACTTGTACAATCGATACAAAATAAAACCAAATGAATTTTGGTATGATAACGCTAATTTTCGTTCAGCAGGAATGACAGAAGAAGCTGCATCTAGATTCAAAAACCATCAAAATGTAGAAAATCTACAAAGAGCCATCGCACCAAAAGGGTTAAAAGATCCTAAGATATTTCCTAATAATGGCAAGGTAGACTGGAATTCTGATAATTTTGGAGCTATCTATATCCCAGAAGCAGGAAAAACTGTAAAAATGGATCTCAAAAGCTTTTCTTTATACAGAAGAATTATCGAAGTCTACGAGGGATCAGAAATGGGAATTAATAACAAATTATCTGTAAATGGCACACAGATCCTTCTTAACAACAAACCAATTAACGAATACACATTCAAGCAAGATTATTACTGGATGATGGGTGATAATCGCCATAATAGTGAGGACAGTCGTGTATGGGGGTATGTACCTGCTAATCATATTGTAGGTAAGCCCGTATTTATTTGGCTTAGCCTTGATGCCAATGCCAAAGGCCTATTTAATAAAATACGCTGGGAACGTATGTTTACAACTGTAGGAGGAAGCGGAGAACCTGTTTCATATTTCAAATATTTCCTTATTGTTTTAGCTGGATGGATTATTTATAACCAATATCGTAAAAGAAAGAAAAAAGCATAATATAAAAGTGGTTTAAACTTTTTTACCAAAATCAAAAAACTTAAACCACTTCATATAAACAAAAGAGTAGCAAACATCAATACCTTGAAGATTATGAGCCTACATAACAAACTTAATTAATCGGTACAATTGAGAACTATCCTACTCCACCCTATGTATTTTGGAACTGTTGCACAATATGTAGCAATGGCACAATCTGATAGTATTGTATTTGAAAACGAAGACAATTATCAAAAGCAAACCTATCGTAATCGCACGTATATTTACGGAGCTAATGGTAAATTATTATTAACCATTCCTATTAAACACTCAAAAACAAAAGAAAAAATACTATATAGAGATGTGCAGATAGAAAATGATTTTCAATGGCAAATACTACATTGGAGATCACTAGAAGCTGCTTATAGAACCTCCCCTTTTTTTGAATATTATGAAGATGAACTTCAACATTTATTCAAAACACCCAAAAAGTATCTTTTGGATTTTAATTATGAGTGCATGCAGGTTATTATGGATTGCCTACAACTAGAAACACCTTTTACTAAAACAGTTTCGTACCATAAAAATCCAAAAGAAATTACTGACCTAAGAGAATTAATTCGCGCTAAAAAGGAAAAAGCACTTACTTTTAAACCATACATTCAGGTTTTTGAAAACAAACAAGGTTTCCTAACCAATCTATCTATTCTTGACTTATTATTTAATGAAGGTACAAATGCGATACCCTATCTTGAAAATCAATCTATTTTTTAATGCTACGACCTTTTATCCACTATGGATTTCATTTTATAATTCCTATAATTTTTGCACTATTCTTTTTTTCAAAACAATGGAAAAAAGTATACCTTATTTTTATAGTTTCTATGCTAATTGACCTTGATCATTTATTAGCAAATCCGATTTTTGATCCAAATCGATGTAGCATTGGCTTTCACCCTTTACACAGTTATTATGCAATAGCGGTATATATTACTATGCTACTCTTTTCTAGAACACGTATTCTTGGGGTAGCTTTACTATGGCATATCTGTACAGATCTAGTAGATTGCTGGATGAGATAAACTCAAACAACAAAGCATCTATCTAATAATATTTAATGCTTGCCCGTTTGTTTCCCTTTTTTAATTTAGCAGAATGAAACTAATAGAATTCATTAAGCATTTTCCCAATGTGCAAAGCTGTAAAGAAGCTTTTAAGGCTTACCGATTAAAACAAGGAATTATACAATTTACGGATATTAACTTCGCATAAATGCGTCTAAGTAGTGATGATTACTTACTATAGATTTTATAAGTTCATTACTCATACTTTCT
>NZ_PGUB01000076.1:0-23220 GCF_002924285.1 Aquimarina sp. I32.4
TGAAACCATTTAATGGAGTGGCAACTAAATATCTACAGAATTATATGAACTGGTTTATGGTCTTGGAACGCATAAAAGAGAATAACCAACGTCTCAAATCCTTTGCCTACTATGCCCTTGCTGGACAAAATGCATGGCAAATTTGGAAAACAACAACTGAATCAGTCATATAGTAGAATATAGCCAATAATAATTAAGAAGCTGAGCCCTAGAAGATGTGAATTCCTGAAAAAGTATAGGCTGCGTGATTATTTGATTCTTGAATTCTTTTTGAAGCCCATTAAGAATGGTTTTTATAAGATCATGTTCAGATCCATCATGATAATACACAGCACTTCTGTATTTTTTTCTAAAACTATGATTGGACGTGCTGTTATGAGTGTGTAGGTGTATAGCTATAAGATCATTGAGAAGAATGATTTTAGGATCAAAATATACAAGAACAGCCTCAGAAAAATAATCATTTTTATTATAACCTCGTATATACCCCTGTTTTACTTGTGCAACTCCCTTTAGCGAGTCAAAAACAGCTTCAGTACACCAATGACATCCACCACCAAAACCTATTTTTTGCATATTCATAATCGCCATATAGCATCATTTTAACATAATGATTCGGTAATTATTCAACCAGATCTATACGAATTTATAATCTATGTCATTAAATAATAACTGTTTCTGTACGAAAATCGTTTTAGTATTTTCATATTAATTAAAATAAAAGATATTTGAAAAAATAAATAAAAGACAAAAAATTATGAGAATAATAATAGTCACCATTTTTTTAGCAATTACCGCTAGTATCATTAGTTGCGGGTATACAAAAACCGAAGATGATAAGTTTCCTAACATGGCGGTGTTTCCAGAAAGTTCAAACCCTGAAATAACGATTAAGCCTCTCAAAATGAAAATGTATGATATGTATAGTTCTAATAACGCTACACTATTCGCTGCGGTTAATTTTTTTTATGATGATGGTGCTACAGGGCAATATATTATGGAGATGGATAATGAATTAAATAGGATTGATTCTATTCCTAGACATGGAGATTATTTTATCGCAAAAAATGGGAACTTTTATCTTGAAGATGAAAATAGAAATGTGGTTAAATACAATAACCTAAAATCTGAACCACATAAAATACCCACCCATCCATTTCATGGTAAACTATATAAAGATAACCTAGAGAAGGAGCTTAAAGAAAAAGGAGCCTATGCATTAAATAAGTTTCCAGATAGTTTGCATTATGAGATAAGTCGTAAAATAGATTCTATAAGTTATCATAAAGCAGCAGACGAATTTAATAAACAGGTTTTAACAAATCTAGAGTGTGTTAGAGATATTGGAGGTAAGTATTTGCTAACATATCCTCAAAATGAATTTATAATAGAAGAAATACCTACTCCTCTTTGGGATGAGAATATTGGAAATAGGAAGAGGCCTTATGAGCTGCTTCATAAATTTGATCAATGTAGACAGAGAGATAGGTTTATAATAGGTGATGGCAAAGAGTTAATTATTAAAGATAAAGCTGTAACTGCAAATGGTAGTTCTGGGGGGAATCATTTCGTACCTGGAACGTTCTACCCCAAGGGATATCAATATTATGAATTTAATGTAAATAATGAGACTACTCAATTCAAAATTTTTGCAGAATATGTGCTTGCTCAAAAAATAACTTCAAGAAACATCCCAAATACAAATACCTATTTGCTTGATGTTAAGTATGAAAGGTATGATTATGATCGCTCGGTTACATATATTGTAAGGAAGGAATAATTATTTTTTAAGGTCTTGATTATAAAATTGGGATATCTCAATTGTAATTTTTGACTGACATTACAGAATACGAGAGAATTATATTGTGTTAAATATTTACACTTTATAACACCTTAGGAGAACACTACGGTCTTAAAATATTAGGGATATATACAGTGTACAGAAAACGATAAATATAGAGGGAGAAGCATCCCCGCACGTTTTTCACCTTTCCTCGTAGTTATATTGCCTGTCCCCACAGTATTTATATTGTTCCCCGTGGTGAGACAGGTGTTCCCAGCACCTTTTTTATCGCTCCCCATACTACTTTGAGTCTTCCCTGCAAGGAGGAAACATATTAAGAGCGCGAGGAATTGGTTTTTATATACAAGGAAACAAAAAACTACTACAAGGAGTCAAACTTTATGTGCAAGGAGTATTGTATCAAAGTGTTTCGTGCTAAAAAAAAGAATATAGGCTTGGTAGAGAGCTCAGGAAGATTTCAAAATAAGAAGGTGTTTGTTTTTGAAGATATATGTAAATTGCTCCAATATAATAAGACACAAACTCATGTCCGATATTACCAAATTTTATAGTCTTGCACATATATGTATCTCATTGATCGGAGGAATATTATTATTAGCAATATGGTATAATATTAGAAAGCGATTCAAGCAATTTTTAGAAGAAGATGATTCACAAAAAAGGATAGATAAAGGCTTATTATATCTAAGTATCTCTCTTTTTATTTGGGTGTTTTCTGGAACATGGATTTATCTAGGGCACCTTTTTGCTTTTGACACCATGATTATTTATGATATCGGGTATAGCTTTTTTTCAGTAATAAATACGCTGGTTTTACTATTGGCATTATTCTATTTTGATTTTGCACCTCGATTCTTGTATAAGAATAAAAAAAATACAATTATCCTCACTGTTTTGGTTATTGTAATCTCTATAATGACATTTGTTTTGATACAAAACTATAAGGATAGTCCTGTGATAAACGGAATTAGAATAAGTAGTGTACCTGATTTGATACTCTCTTGTTTTTTAACCTACCTGTTTATGGTATCTTTTTATAAAACATTTATGAATCGTGGATTGAAGCTAGTTGCTGTAATATCTGTACTAGCCTTTTTACTCATGTTAGTATCACAAACACCAGATGTTTTTGTGGTGATGAATGATGTGATGTATGGTAATTTGATAAAGATTATAGCCAAAACCACATTTATTTCGATATTCTTGGTGTTGGCAACCAGTTGGGTCATTCAGCTAGCCCTTACCCCTAGACCAAGTGAGATGACTATTAAATTTTTGGATTGGTCATTAGTGAAGATTACAATTCCTTCAAAAGAAATTTATGATAAAACCATAGACTTTGGTTCAAAAACTACCCAGTATAAAAACTTGCTTAAATTTGCAGTTAGACGTAAATGTGAGGAGGGAGAAGGACAGTACCTATTGGTGAGCTCGGGCGGAGAGATAAAGAGTCAAACATATCTGAGTCGTATTATAGAAAATATGAATACGATACTTCAATTACCATCAATATCACGACTAGAAAGAAAAGATTTATTCACCTTTATGGGGCAGGGAAAATACAGGCTCAGAGTTATTCCAGAAAATATTACCATAGACCCTATTCTATTAGAGGAATTCAATAAAACCTCGTAAAAACTGAGTTTGTAACTATTTGTAACTAGATGTGCGGGAGGCACAAGTTGGTATAAATAGGTATTTTTTAGTACTTCATTTTTAATTTTAAGTAAAGAATTGATGCTTTGTGTTTACTATAAATTTAAACACATTACATGAATTCAGATCAAGCTGTTACAAACCAACAGGAATTATTTGGACACCCAAAAGGATTACTATATTTATTTTTTGCAGAATTATGGGAGCGTTTTTCATTTTATGGGATGAAAGCACTTTTAGTACTCTATATGACCAAACATCTTTTGTATTCTGATGATAAATCATTTGGTGTAATGGCTGCCTATATGTCATTGGTTTATGTGACACCTATGATTGGAGGAATTATAGCCGATAAGTATATGGGGTATAGAAAATCTATTTTCCTAGGTGGGATTTTAATGGCAGCAGGACATTTTTTTCTTACTATCGAGACACCTGTATTTTTCTATGGTTCCTTGGCATTAATAATTGTAGGGAATGGTTTTTTTAAACCTAATATCTCTACTATGGTTGGGTCATTGTATAAAGAAGGAGATAAAAGAAGAGATTCTGGATTTACAATTTTCTATTTGGGGATTAATCTAGGAGGAGCAATAGCTCCTTTGATGTGTGCTTGGCTGGCAGAAGTATATGGATGGCATTATGGGTTCTTACTAGCAGGTATAGGAATGTTGGTAGGATTACTAGTATTTAAAAGAGGAACGCAATTACAGGTTTTTGGTAATAAAGGATTGGTGCCAGATTTAAAAAGTTATCAAAAGAAAATATATGGGCTCAATAAAGGAGATTTGGTAAGTTTATCTGCATGGCTATCGGTTCCTGTGTTTGCATTAATAGTGCGGTTTAATGAATTTGAACACTATCTGGTGTGGGTAGCTTCTTTATTTTTGATAGGATATATAACTTATATCTTAATTCAAGTATCAATCAAGGAACGAAAAAGATTACTGGTTGCCGTATACTTTACCACACTGTATGCCCTATTTTCGGCTGTATTTGAGCAAGCAGGTAGTTCACTTACATTATTTGCAGATAGAAATGTAAATCTTATAGGGATCAATGCTGCCCAAACCAATAGTATAAACTCTATATGGATAGTTTTGCTGGCTGTTCCTTTTGCAGTGTTATGGACATTTTTGAGCAAGAAAAAAGCAAACCCCAACTCAGCTGTTAAGTTTGGCTTGGGAATGTTATTTCTGGGGCTAGGATTTTTAGTTTTTGGGATGTCTGCAAATGAAGTAGATCAATATGCAAGAACTCCTATGTTTTATCTGATTGTTGGGTATTTTATATTAACCATAGGAGAGTTGTTTTTATCTCCCATCGGGCTTTCAAAAATCACAGAATTGTCACCAGTAAAATATGTTACGTTTATTATGGGGGTTTGGTTTTCTGCTAATTTCTATGGTCATTTCTTTGCGGGTAAAATAGCAAAACTTACAACCGTAAAAGAAGGAGAAGTTAGTACTTTTTCAGAAGGTGTTTTTGGAATTATAAGTGAGGCTATTACTGGGTTGTCAAATACAGTAGTAGAAGGAAGTCATGCAGAAGCTTTTCAGCAGTTATACTCTTATGTATCAGTATATGCTAATTTTGGAATCATCACAATATGGATAGGAATAATAGCAATACTAATCTCACCAATTATAAAAAAATTAATGGTAGGAGTGCATTAATTCATGTGATCTAATTCTGTTTTGGGACTTACACGGATATTGTTTTGCGAATATCAGAACCTTCAAGAGGTATGCTTCTTGAAGGTTTATTTTTGATGTAAGGATCAGGATTTTTTTTGGATATGAAAACAGAAAGTAAGGTTTTTGTGTATTTTTTATACGGCATAATTGTAATTGGTTGGTTTTTATTACTTTTGCTCGAATTTAAACCCAAAAAATGAAAAGACTAATTGCAATGTTCCTTTTGTTAGGAACGATCATTTCTTGTTCTAGTGGAGATGATGCACAGCCGAATGGAGGTTCTGATAATCAATCAAGAAGCAGCAAAAAAGAAATCTTATCTGTTAAATTTGTAATTGAAGGAGAGGAGCATAAAGCTATAGTAAGGAATGATTCAATTATTTATAAATTTCCTTCAGATACAGATATTACCAATCTTACTCCTGTGATAGAGATTTCTGAGAAAGCTACTATTAATCCAGCATCAGGAATCGCATTAGATTTTACATATTCTCTTATTTTTGAAGTAACAGCAGAAGATAGTACTAGCAAAGAATATTACGCTGTAATTACCAAAGAAAATTCTGACACAAATATATATTATCATTCTTTTAATAATCTCGCGCCTGGAAGTTCTAGATATGATTTAATTAATAAAGTAAAAGAAGATCAGGATACGATCATTCATTATGTACCATATACAAGTCCAATAGAAGCATTAGAAACTGTGATTGTTATTGATGATAAAGCAACTATTATCCCTGCGTCAGGAGAAACATTGGATTTTACAAACCCAGTTAAATATACTGTTACAGCAGATGATGGGTCTAAACAAGAATATTTGGTTTTTGTAGAACTAGTACTGCCTCAATTGAGTTTGCCATCAGATATAGAGGATACGTTTAGTGGTAAAGAAAAAGGAGCTCTTGTTACTTTTAATGTAAATGAAATTAATCCTCATAAAGATAGTATCAAAGTTAATATCAAAAATGATGAACGTTCTTATGAATTGTTGGTTAATTCTATAGATGTTGATCAAAAGACGATAACTGTTCAACTTCCTGATGAATATATTAATGATTATTATAAAGCAGAGGTGTTTATAGAACATGATAATTTTGATGTAAGTAGTAATTTTGTTTTAGATAAAGGAACTCCAAAATTTAGACAAGTAAACTCTGTATTCGCATTAGGAGCAAGTAATCCAGTTAGAGAGCTATTGGTGCCAGATCAAATATTCTCGGTATCAGCTATCATTGATAAATTAAGATTTGTTGACCATAATTTTTATCTTAGAAAAAATGGGGTAGATTATCCACTAATAAGAAAAACAATGAGTAATAATTCAGATAGTTTTTCTTTGCAAATGCCAGATTTGATGACTGATATTGCAATTGCTGGTACAGGACATGAATTTGTAATCGAATTAGATGGAGTAAAGACAGTTTATGATTTTCTTAATAATGAAGGAAATTCAATTACAATCACAAAAGGAGAAGCACCTGTTGTAACAGGGATTAGAGGGAGTGAATTATTTGTTAATAGTACATCGATAACATTGACAGGTCAGAATTTGTATTTTGATTATATTTCTTTTTCTAGAGTTCAAATAGAATTAATAAATGGAAGAGGAGATGTAGTTTTTAATACAACTACTTCTTATACAAAGTATGTAAATACTACAGAAATGCGATTTGGTATTCATAGAAGTATCAAGCCAGGAACGTACCGTATACGCTATAAAGGAAATGTAGAAGCTTTTGGTTGGATAGATACAGGAGTAGATGTAACTGTTAAACTTCCTCCAAATCAGCATCCTACTTTGAATGTTTCAGAAGCAACACTATACAGTGATACTAGTGCAGTATTTCCAAGACAAGTTAGGGTTGCTTTTAATGAGAATATAGCAAACTATACGATCAAAAAAATAGTTTTATTAGGGTCTAGTCCGAAGCAAGAGATAGGAAGCTTTTTTACCTATCCAACCTCAGTTTTAACAGGAGAAATAAGTGGTTATTTTCAAGTTCTTAGTAATCGCACAGGGTATGTGCTCGTAGAAGATAATGGAGTAGAGTATGAAATATACTTTACACTTACAGTACAACGATAAAAGAATATAAATCATTAAATAAAAAGCCTTTTGGAAAATACATCCAAAAGGCTTTTGTTTATTATGAAAAAAATGATTTATGGTAAAGATATGAATGATAGATAATTAATGTGAGTATGGGTTTTGGGTAAAAAAGCGTACTTTTGTATCTTCTACAGATAGGAAATACTTACTATGATTGATAAATTAAATATTGTAAAGCAAAGATTTGACGAGGTGACTGATTTAATCATTCAACCAGATATCATTGCAGATCAAAAAAAATATATACAACTTAATAAAGAATATAAAGATCTTAAAGCACTGATGGATGTGCGTGATATTTATATAGAGCTTACCAATAATCTAAAAGAGGCAGAAGAGATTATTGCAGATGGCAGTGACGCTGAAATGGTAGAGATGGCAAAAATGCAGTTGGAAGAAGCTAAAGAAGAGTTGCCTAGTCTAGAAGAAAAAGTTCGATTCATGCTAGTGCCAAAGGATCCTGAGGATGCTAAAAACTGTGTGGTAGAAATTCGTGCAGGAACAGGAGGAGATGAAGCAAGTATTTTTGCAGGAGATTTATTCAGAATGTATACCAAATATTGTGAGGGTAGAGGATGGAGTACAAGTGTTGTTGATCTTAATGAAGGTACGAGTGGAGGATATAAAGAGATTATTTTTGAAGTAAATGGCGAAGATGTATATGGTATTTTAAAATTTGAAGCAGGTGTGCACCGAGTGCAACGTGTTCCTCAAACAGAAACACAAGGCCGTGTGCATACCAGTGCAGCAACAGTAATGGTATTACCAGAAGCAGAAGAGTTTGATGTAGAATTGGATATGACAGAAGTGAGAATAGAAAGAACAACCTCTACAGGACCTGGAGGACAATCTGTGAATACAACATACTCTGCTATTAAATTACATCATGAACCAACAGGGATGATTGTAAGCTGTCAAGATCAAAAATCATCACATAAAAATCTTGAAAAAGCATTAAAAGTATTGCGTTCTCGATTATATGATATAGAACTAGAAAAGAAACAAGCAGCAGATTCTGAGAAACGTAAGAGTATGGTATCTTCTGGAGATCGATCTGCAAAAATTAGAACATATAATTACCCACAAGGTCGTGTAACCGATCACCGTATTGGTTTGACATTATATGATTTGGGTAATATTATTGATGGAGATATCCAGAAAATAATAGACGAACTTCAATTGGTGGCCAATACAGAGAAACTAAAAGAATCCAACGAAATATTTTAAATAAAAAAACCGATACATCTACGTATCGGATTTTTGTTTTTAAGACCTTTTTCAAAATCAACTGTTACTTCAATTGTTGTTGAGTAAGCAGTATATTTATACATGTTTCTAACTATAGCTGTTAGAGTAAAATCTAAGTACGATCGTATGCCATATGTTTTTATTCGTATAACTAATCGAGAAATTATAGTAAGAAGCAATACTGTGTACAAGAGATAAACCTAGACCCGTAGAGTCAGGTCTATTACCTGATTTTTTAAATCTGCCAAATAACTCATCAGGGTTTACATCCAAAGGTTCTCCTGTGTTTTTGATAGATAAAAAATCATCGGCAATTTCTATAACTATTTTACCTTTATTCGTATTGTGTTTTATAGCATTACTGAGTAAATTGCTAAATAGTAAATAGGCCAAGGTTTCATTCATCTTTATTACAGGTTTTTTTTTAAGATGTAGTGTAGTATTGATATTTTTTATAATAATCAATTCTTTTACATCATCAATTCTTTGTTTTAGGTAATCGGTTATAGGGATTTCAATAGTGTTAATGAATTGATTGTTATCTATTTTTGATAATAAAGAAAGATTCTCCTTAAGCTTAGAAATTCTTCCAGCATATTCATGAATTTGATTTAATGTGGTCAATTGATTTTCTAGTAAATTCTTATCCTGCATTAGAATTTCGATTTTATTTTTTATAATTGCAATCGGTGTTTGAATCTCATGAGAAGTGTTTTCTATATATTCTTTTAGGTTTATATAGTCCTTTACCATTTGAATCGACATAATTTCTATAGTAGAATTTAATTCTTTGAATTCAATAATTTTAGTTTTGCGAAATAATAAAGGTTGAGGTTTTACAATATTTAGATTTTTTATAATAGCAATAGTATGATAAAAAGGTTTCCATATTTTTTTTGATATCGCATTGTTTAGTAAAAGCATGGTTATAAAAAAAAGGAAGGTTATCAATGATACAATTTCTGTTACTCCCTGTACAAGGTCTCTTGAAGATAATAAGGACTTAGAAATTGTAATTTTATAATAATCCCCTTTTACCTGATCAGAAAATGTGATTTGCCGAAAACTTTGCTCCTTTTGGTCATAAAAATTAAATAATATCGTATCCTTTATGTATGTTTTTATTTTGGGATCATATAGTTGTTTTTGTAGAGAAATACGATCACCAATATTCAAATATAAATTGTCAAGAAGATCATCATATTCGTGAAGTTCATAAATTAATTGTTCTTTTTCTGCAAGTAGTTTTTGATTAAAATCACGATTAATTATGGATTCTATCAAAAAATAAGAAGATATTCCTCCTAATAGAGAAACAACAAGAAGCCCTACAAAATAATAACGATTTGATAAGATTAGTAATTTCATTGATCAGAAAATTTATAACCTACTCCGTAGACAGTTTGGATGTAATCATTACCATTCTGTTCTTTAATTTTTTTCCGAAGATTTTTTAGGTGTGAATAAATAAAATCAAAAGAATCAGCCATATCCATTTCATCCCCCCAAAGGTGTTCTGCAATCGACCCCTTTGGAATAATTCGGCCAATATTTGACATAAAATATAGCATAAGATCGTATTCTTTTCTAGTTAGTCTAAGAGGTACATGATTTACTTTTACTTGTTTTTCATAAGGAGATATTTCGATTTCATTAAATGTAATACTGTTCTGCGAATCAAAGTTTTTTCTTCTAATGATAGCTTTGATTCTGGCATTTAATTCGGTAAGATCAAAAGGTTTGGTAATATAGTCATCAGCTCCCAGATCTAAACCTTTAATCTTTATATCAACTGCATTACTAGCAGATACAATAATGATCCCAAGTTTAGACTTCATTTCTTTAATCTGTTCAATCACGTCAAGACCACTTCCATCAGGAAGATTGATGTCTACGATAAGGCAATCATATTCATAGTTCCAGCTTTTTTCTTTGGCATTGGCTAGATTATTTACCCATTCACATTGATACCCTTCTTCTTTTAGGTATTGTAGCATAGAGTCCGCTAACATCGGTTCATCTTCAATAATTAGGACTTTCATAAGTTTTTAATTTAAAAATTCAATATAAGTGAGTTAGTCGTTGTTTTTTATACCCTACGATATTTAGTATCTGAGTATAATCAATGATCATTTAGAATATAACTTTATGAAAATGGATGGATAAGAAAATCCTTTATGACAATGTAATACTCACGGTAATGAAAGAGTTGAATTATATTAATCTCTAGGGGTTTCATAACTAAATCTAACTTTTTGTATAGTTTCAAAAAGATAGATTTAATCCTTTAATATGATTATTTTATGGGTTTAAACTAAAAAAATAGAAAAGTGTGAAATCTTTTTTTTAGTACACGAATTCATCAAAGTGTTGATATATGGTTGATTAACCTATAATAACAAGAAAAACAGATAATTATTATGTGAGACTTAAAATTATTATTTATTCGAAAGTATTAAAAAATAATTTTTGACCTGAAGTGTCGAAAATTAAGACATAATAGAGTTGAGGGATCAGTTTAAATAGTGTTTTTTTAAGAACCTCTTGTGTTATAAGATAGGTGTGATAAAAAGAAACCTTCTCGATAAGGATAGAATAAGCTCATTATGTTGATTTGTGTAAGTATAGGTTGTGTTTTTTTATTTCTGATTGAAAAACCACCGTCTTTGATGGTGGTCGTGTTTTAAAGGCTGTGCCATTTTTTAGGTTTGCCCATCTAAAACTTTTTAAGATGAGTAAATATAGAAAATTAACACATGTATATTACAAATGTGACTATCATATTGTTTTCACACCCAAGTATCGTTTTCAGATACTTGAAGGAATGGTAAAATCTTTGGTAGAACATGATTTGCAATTAATCAGTTCATGGAAAGAAGTTCAAGTAATTGAGTTGAATGTTCAAAAAGACCAGATTCATTTGATCTGTTTGATTCCTCCAAAGGTTCCATATCCGAGTATATGGGGATATTGAAGGGGAAGATGGCAATCAAGCTTTTCAAAACATATCCAAATTTAAAACAGAAACCTTATTGGGGCAATCATTTTTGGTCAAGAGGTTATTTTGTAAGTACAGTAGGATTGGATGAGGCTATGATAAGACGCTATGTAAAATATCAAGAACATCATGATTCGAAATGAGTGTTATGACTCTTTGGGTCTAATCTGAAAACCAAAGCCACCGTTTTTAACGGTGGTTCTTTACTTGAGAACTCTAGAAGCTTAGATAGAACTGATTAAAATATTTTTTAAATAATCTAATGATTTGTTTTTTAGTGCTTTACTTGCTTGTAAATTGTTTTTTACTCCTCGCCACAGATTTTCTACAGATTCCTATTCTACTTTCACACCATAAATTATAAACCTTAGAAATAATTATTTGAATAAATATGATGTATTCTATGAGTTTAGAAAAGTGATGATATATAGTATAACCAACTAAAATGTACTGCCAAACGGTAGTGAGACGTAAAACAATTATTATGAGAATTTTTGCGAAAAATAATTAAACCAACATTAATATAGTTTTATGGTAGATATAAGGCCAAATACCTACTATAAATTGTTTAACCAACAAGATGTATTAATAAATTTTTTCACACAAACATTAACCATTAAACCCTAGAACAATGATTACTCTTTTTAAAATTAAACGAATTAAAAGTCAAATTAAGTATAAGGACATTAGGTCTAAGATCATCCCCAATCTTAGAGTTAAAGATAGTACATGATTTGCTCAAAGAGCAAAAGGTATTCGTGCACGAATACTTTTTGCTTACTGTTTTTATATAAACTACAACAAATAATATGTTCATGAATTACCTACAATAATGAACAGTTATTACACATAACACAAATCAATTTATTTTTCTAATTGGATATTTTGATAGCATTTTACCTAACTTTTTGGTAATAAAGCTAGATGAGAACACTATGTCAGTAGTTGACTCTTATTGCCTTACTGGTTTTATAATACAATGTCTTACTGATCTGTAATATCCAAGAAAACTAATTCAAGCATACTTAATTGTTCAAGATACTGTATAGATACCCGTAAGAGGTATGATTATACGGTGGCTGACAATGTAAATTAATCTCAAAATAAAATAAAATGAATTCAAATGATTTAAGTTTCATAAAAAACCTAAAATACGATATACCCTCGAGTATTGTGGTGTTTTTGGTAGCTATGCCCCTTTGTTTAGGGATAGCTTTGGCCTCTGGAGCTCCACTTTTTTCAGGCATAATTGGAGGTATAATAGGAGGGATCGTAGTAGGATCGCTTAGTGGGTCCCCTCTTGGAGTTAGTGGCCCTGCTGCTGGATTGGCAGTAATAGTGTTAAATGCAATTACTGATCTGGGAGGATATGAGTTTTTTCTAGTAGCAGTTGTACTATCAGGGATTATGCAAGTTATAATGGGATATCTCAAAGCAGGAGGGATTGCATATTATTTCCCTTCTTCTGTGATACATGGAATGCTTTCTGGAATCGGACTGGTAATAATCATGAAACAAATCCCTAATGTTTTTGGATATACAGCACCAGAAGGAGGTGCTGCTTTTTTTGAATCTTTTGCAGAAGCTTCAAAAAGAATAAATTATATAAGCCCTGGGGTATTGCTAATTACAGCTTTTTCCCTTTTTATCCTCCTCATTTGGCAATCAAAATTTGTTAAGAAACTAAAATTTATAGCGTTAGTGCCAGGGCCTTTGGTCGCTGTAATGGCAGGAATGCTTCTCAGTGGTGTGTTTGCAGAAATACCTGCATTAAGTATAGCGAATAAACATATGGTTTCTTTGCCAATAGCTGATAGCTTAGATTCGTTTATGAATAATTTTGCAGTTCCCAATTTTTCTATATTAACTAATCCACATGTATATACCACAGCTATAATAATAGCTGTTGTAGGGAGTATGGAAACGCTACTTAGTGTAGAAGCCATAGATAAGCTAGATAAGCTTAAAAGAACAACACCTACCAATAGAGAACTCAAAGCACAAGGTATTGGAAATATCTTATCAGGGTTGATTGGTGGATTACCAGTGACACAAGTAATTGTAAGAAGTTCAGTTAATAACCAATCAGGAGGGAAAACAAAAACCTCTGCAGTTTTTCATGGGATATTATTATTGGTGAGTGTAATTTTGATTCCAAATATACTTAATCTAATTCCTCTTGCAACATTGGCAGCCATACTGCTTACTGTAGGCTATAAGCTAGCAAAACCTGCACTATTCAAGAAAATGTATAAGCAAGGGCCAGAACAATTTATTCCATTTATAGTTACGATTGTAGGTATTCTGACTACCGATTTACTAATGGGAATTGCTATGGGAATGCTGGTTTCGATTTTTACAATATTGAGAAACAACTACAAAGTTCCATTCAGACAAAAAGCCGATAATAATGTGGTGAAAGAAAGCAATATAAAAATAGAATTGTCTGAAGATGTAACTTTTCTAAATAAAGCTTCAATTCAAAAATCATTGATGGAAATTCCTGAAAATGCAGATGTAGAAATATGTGCAATGAACTCATGTTTTGTACATCCAGATGTAGTAGAGATGATACAAAATTTCGAAATGAACGCAAAAGAAAAAAATATTAAAGTGTCATTGGTAGATGTGCATTTGCATTGTCCTATAGAAAAGAAAAAACAAAAGAATAGAAAAGAAGAATTAGTTCCTGTCTAACCCAGTAAAAACAAATATAAATTATGATCACACAAACCAAACAAATACAGGATAAGCTTACCCCCTCAGATGCTTATAGGATTTTAAAAGAAGGTAATAGAAGGTTTGAACAAAACCTTAAAGCACAAAGAAACCTTAAATCTCAGGTAATAGAAACTAGTATGGGGCAATACCCTTTTGCAGCGGTACTTAGTTGTATTGATTCGCGTGTTCCTGTAGAACTAGTTTTTGATTTAGGTATAGGAGATGTTTTTAGCGTGCGAGTAGCTGGTAATATTGTTAATAAGGATGTATTAGGATCTGTGGAATATGCATGTAAAGTTGCAGGGTCAAAGATCGTCGTAGTTCTTGGACATACAAAGTGTGGAGCGGTAAAAGCTGCTTGTAATAAGGTAGAACTTGGTAATATTACATCCTTATTATCCAAAATTAAGCCTGCGGTAAAGGAAGTAGAAGAGAGTCAAAAAGAAATGGATGAAAAAGCGATGGAGGAAGTGGCTGTCAAAAATGTGAGGTTATCTATTGATAGGATACGGGAGGAAAGTGAAATATTGTTTCAGATGGAAAAACTTGGAGAAATTCAAATCGTAGGAGCAATATATAGTGTGTCTACAGGTAAGGTAGATTTTTTTGAATCAAATTCAGATGCTTTTACCATACCATTTAACGAAGTTGTCACAAAAGGAGTAGTTATTTAATGGAGATGGCGGGTTGGTGATTAATGTCTTCGCTGATAAATATTGTGTATCACCAACCATGTCATTCAAAATGAAAAGGTTAAAACTTAATTCATATAAGAAATGAATGTAAGCCAGTCATAAGGATGAATAGCTAAAACGAATTAAAACCAATAAAATGAAAAATATATTTTTAATAGCAACAACCTTTTTGGTGGTTGCTGTTTTGAATGCTCAAGACTATGAAGCGCGTTATCAAGCTTCCAACGAATCGGGCAATCATTATACAAATAGTAAAAAAAGTCACGATGTAGAAGGGAAAAAAAGTGAAGGGCATGAAGAAGGTTGGGCGCTAGAAGGGGGTATTAATCCAATGTTTGGACAAGCAACATTTAATGATAAATGGGTTGGAGGGGGGACTTCTGATATTTCAGGAGGAGTAACCATATTATCTGTTTTTAATTATAAAAAAGAAAAATTAATCTTTGATAATGAAATTCTGGCAGATTATGGTATAGCAAGAGATAGTAGAGATGGAAGGATCATTCATAAAACCAACGATAAATTAGAAGTCAACTCTTTATTAGGATTACGAATTAAGGAATTGACATCAGTATACTATTCAATGTTTTTTAATTTTAAAACCCAATTCGATAAAGGGTATAAATATAAAGAAGATGAATTTGGAGATGAATACAAAATAGAAACATCTCATATCTTATCTCCTGCTGATATAAAGGTTGGCCCAGGGATGTTATGGAAAAAAAGCGAACACTTTTTTTTAAATATTTCTCCAGCAGCAGGAAGATTAACTATTGTAGATAAAGATTTTACAAGAGTAGATTTGCATGATGAAGAGGCAATGGAGCATTATGAGCATCACAAGTATTTTGGTGTAGAAGCAAATAAAGCTTCGCTTTTTGAGTTTGGAGCGACACTACGTTTTTTCTCTAAATTCGAAATTATGAAAGATCTTTCAGTATCAAACTCTATAGAGTTATATTCTAATTACCTAGAAGCCCCACAGAATGTAGATGTAAACTACAATATGAGTTTGATGATGATGATTGGTAAACATCTTTCAACCAGTTTTGTGTTTGAATCGATTTACGATGATGATGCTATTGGTGGTCTTCAGATAAGAGAAGGGTTTGGTTTAGGTGTTAATTATGAATTTTAAAAAAAAAGGTAATTATATTAATACTAGAGTAATCATCGTTGAGGTAGTAGTGTTTTTTTATCCTTATAAGTTGTATTTGGGGACTTATTGAATAATAAAAGCGCTATCCGTATCAAACCAAATCATGATTCACTTTTAGAACAATAACAGTTTTATTAATAGAATTGGTAAGTAACAAATACGGTACAAAAAAATGCTCTAATTAATAAAGTGTTACCTTTTTAAAAGACCTTACAGCTTTTGATGCTGTAAGGTCTACTTTTCTTTATTCAGATATTTTATTTTTTGATCGTATTATAAAATAAACACCCGCAATGATAAATGGTACACTCAACCATTGTCCTGTAGATAAAGATTCACCAAGTGAATCCTCAAACCCACCTTGACTTTTCTTAACAAATTCTACAAGAAATCTCACGGTCCATAATAAAATAAGGAATACTCCAAAAAGAAAACCTCTTTGATTTCTTTTATTAGTTTTCCAGTAAATAAACCATAAAATGATAGCCACAAAAATATACCCGAAAGCCTCATACAATTGAGCAGGATGTCTATAAGGAACAGCATCTAATAAACCAGAAAATTTTGGATTCTCAACAATAGCAGCGTATGCATTATTTACATGTTTTATTCCTGTTTCTTTTACAGCTTGAGATTTACTGATAGCTTCTCGAACAAATTTTACACCGAAAAGAGAATCTACTGATTCCTCACCAATGATTTCAGAATTAAAAAAATTACCAAGACGAACAAATATGCCTCCAAAAGATACAGGGATAACAATTCTATCTAATACCCATAATATATGTTTTTTGATTACATTTTTTGAGTAGTAATACATAGCAATAATAATTCCTATTGCAGCCCCATGACTTGCTAGTCCTTGAAATCCAATAAACTCAAACTCTAGCTTGAATCTAAACGGTAAAAGAATTTCTAACAGATTGTTTTTATAATACCCCCAATCATAAAAGAAAACATGTCCTAGTCGAGCACCTAGTAAAGTAGCGATAACTGCATAGATAAAAATAGAATCTAGCTTCTCCATAGAAATATTTTCTCGGATATAGATTTTTTTCATTAAATACCATCCTAGAGAAAAAGCAATAACAAACATTAGGCTATAGAAACGAATAACAAAAAAGCCAAGGTCGATTCCTTCAACTGGGTTCCATATAATTTTAGATAGTATCATGTATGAGTTTTATTTTTTTGAAAGTTAAATATAGCTATTTATAAAGCAAACTTGAATTGTTGTATAGGTAATCAAATAGCAAACAAAACATATGTGTCATTAATGGTATGGCTATAAAATCACCTGTTGATTTATTTTTTTATAGATTCATTATCAATTTCGGGTACAGGATCATAACCACTCCCTCCCCAGGGATGACAACTAAAAATACGCTTTATAGAAAGCCATCCTCCTTTTAATATCCCATGCTTTTGTAATGCTTCAATAGTATAATGAGAACATGTAGGTTGGTACCTACATGTAGCAGGAGTCAAAGGAGAAATAAAATTCTGATATAACTTTACCAAGATGACAAAAGGGAATATCAGAATTTGTTTTATATTTATTTTTAAACCCAAAATAATTTAGTTTAATGAAAAACTTGTTCCATCTCTACCATCTTTAAGTTGAATCCCCATTTCTAATAATTGATCTCTAATTTTATCACTTGTAGCAAAATCTTTGTTCGCTCTTGCTTCTGCTCGTAAATTAATTAATAACTCAACAGTACCAGTAAGCTTATCGCTGATATCAGAAGAGCTTTCGTTTATATTAACTAATCCAAGAACATCAAAAACAAAACCGTGCATTGTTTGTTTTAGTAGCTCTAGATCAGAAGTAGAGATTGTATTTTTTTGTTCTTTAACAGTATTGATAAACTTAACAGCATCAAATAATTTAGCAATCAAAATAGGGCTATTAAAATCATCATTCATTGCATCATAACATTCTTGTCTCCAAGGCTGAATGTTAAATCCATTAGTGTCTGAACTAATGGATAAATTATTTAAAGATTGTATAGCGTCTATTAGTCTGTAAAAACCTTTTTCTGAAGCCTCCAAAGCATCATTAGAGAAATCTAAAATACTTCTGTAATGTGCTTGAAGCATAAAAAACCGTACGATTGTCGGATCAAAAGATTTGTCTAGAAAATCATTATTTCCAGAGAATAATTCTCCTGGTGATATTGTATTTCCTGTTGATTTAGACATTTTTTTACCGTTAAGGGTAAGCATATTGGCGTGCATCCAGTAATTTACTGGTGTATGCCCACATGCAGCTTCTCCTTGTGCAATTTCACACTCATGGTGAGGGAATTTTAAATCCATTCCTCCACCGTGAATATCAAAACGTTCTCCTAGATACTTAGTACTCATTACTGTACATTCCAGATGCCAACCTGGGAAACCATCACTCCATGGAGAAGGCCACCTCATAATGTGTTGAGGTTCTGCTTTTTTCCAAAGGGCAAAGTCTTGAGGGATTTTCTTATCACTTTGTGCAGATAACTCTCGAGTATTTGCAATCATATCTTCGAGATTTCTTCCGCTTAATTTTCCGTAATGATTGGTTTTATTAAATTTTTCTACATCAAAATATACAGAACCATTAGATTCATACGCAAAACCATTATCAATGATTGTTTTAATGATTTCAATTTGCTCTACAATATGACCAGTTGCAGTAGGTTCAATACTAGGTGGAATAGTATTAAATTTTGACATTACATGATGAAAATCCAATGTATATCGTTGCACAATTTCCATAGGCTCTAATTGCTCCAATCGTGCTTTCTTTGCCACTTTGTCTTCTCCTTCGTCAGCATCATTTTCAAGATGTCCAGCATCGGTAATATTTCTTACATAACGAACTTTATATTCTAGATGTTTTAAATACCTAAAGACTAGGTCAAAAGAAATAAAAGTACGGCAGTTTCCTAAATGTACATTACTATATACTGTAGGGCCACATACATACATACCAATATTACCTTCTGTAATAGGAGTGAATGTTTCTTTTTGCCCTGAAATAGAATTGTAAATCTTTAATTCCTGATTTGAATACAACGAAGTTGCTGCCATAATATAAATTGATGCTTATAAAATTTATTGAAAAAAATTAAAAAGTAGTGTTTAGTTTGATGTAATCCAAGAATTCTCTTTTTACAGATTCTTCTTTAAATTTACCACCAAATTCACTAGTAACAGTACTACTTTCTATGTCTCGTATTCCTCTTGAGTTTACGCATAGGTGTTTGGCATCTATTACACAGGCCACGTCTTTTGTACCAAGTACAGACTGTAGGTCTTGAACAATTTGCATTGTCAAACGTTCTTGTACCTGTGGGCGCTTTGCATAATAGTCTACGATACGGTTCATTTTTGATAACCCCACAACAGTACCATTAGAAATATAGGCTACATGAGCTCGACCAACAATAGGTAGTAAATGATGCTCACAGGTTGAATATACAGTAATGTTTTTTTCTACCAACATTTCTCCATATTTATAATGGTTTTTGAATGTAGAAGCTTTTGGTTTTTTATCAGGGTGAAGCCCTGAAAAAATCTCATTTACAAACATTTTTGCAACACGTTGAGGGGTTCCACTAAGACTATCATCACTCAAATCTAATCCTAAGGTTTCCATAATATGTTTTACATCTTCTTTAATCAAAGCAATTTTTTCTGCATCACTAAGTTTAAAGGCATCTTCTCTAAGAGGAGTAGTAGCGCTAGTAGCTATATGATTATCACCTAACGCTTCAATTGCTTCAAGGGCCTTATCTATTTTCACACTTCAAAATTTTATTATTTAGTCAAAACTTTACTAAAATAAGAAGTTATATTATATCATTTCTTATTTTATTGTTTTTGTAATGTAAATGGTAATTACATAGATACCATTCAGATTATAAGTCTGCAAAGATACAATTTTGTTGATTCACTCAGTAAAAGCTATGTTAAACAATTACCGATATTAGGTTTATTATAGAAGTTATGTATATTTAAGTCCCAAATTGAACTATAACAAATAGAAAATAAAGTTTAAATGTTATGAGAATGGCAAAAATAGTACCTAAAATTTTACTGCTTTTTATTTTAAAAAGCACCATTCTGTGTGCTCAGGATTTTGATGTAGCATGTAGAATTGCCCGCCCTTTTTGTTCTGATGCTTCTCAGGAATTGACTTTCCCTAATACGATTGGTGATATGGATGGATTAGGTGAAATAGGGTGCCTCAATACAACCCCAAATCCAGCTTGGTACTTTATTCGTATAGATCAACCAGGACGTTTGGTTTTTGATATTCAGCAATGGGTGGATGGTAATGAAGATAGTCGTCTGGATAGAGGAGAAAGACAATTAGATGTAGATTTTGTTGCTTGGGGGCCTTTTACTACTTCGTTTTTGAATTGTGATGTTTTATCCCAAGGATGTGATAATAATGGAGATGGTGATAATATACGCCCAGCGGAATGTGTGAACAATGTAGATGATCCATTATATTATATAGAAAATCAGGATAATACAAATATTATAGATTGTAGTTATGCTAGGACTCCAGATGATGATATTTTTATTGAGACATTAACTATACCTGAAGCGCAATCAGGTGAGTATTATATGATTTTAATTACCAATTTTGCTAATGAATCTGGTGTTATACAATTGCAACAAACAAATTTGGATGAACCAGGAGCAGGAACTACTGATTGTAGTATACTCGAGCCAGGTGTTGGTAGAGATATAGCTACTTGTGGTGATTTTCCTGTTACTATAGAAGGGCGATTTCCTGGGGATCCACCTGGTATGCTAGGTGCGGTATCTTTTAGATGGGCAAGAGCAGAGGTTGGAACAACTAATTTTGTTGATATTCCTGATCCTGAAGGTATGTTTCCTTTTCTGGAAGCTAATACAGAAGGAGTGTATAGATTAAGTGGTTTTGACACTACAGGAGCAGAAGTGCCTGAATCTCCTGATGATTTAGTGATTTTGGATGTGTCCTCTTCTGTAGTATCAGTAGGGTACTCTATTGCAGAAGAATCTTTTGCAGGAAGTTATACTATAACAGCAGTTGTAGAAGCTACCCCTGCAGTTGTAGCTGCAGGCTTTAATGATTTTGAATATAGACTAGATAGAGATATAGGTAATGGCTTTTTAGAATATAGACCTTTTCAGTCCTCAGCAGTATTCACAGATGTACCTCCTGGAGATTATTTTGTTACTGCTAGATATGCAAATTGCCCAGATAGCGAACAAAGAACAGAGGTAATTATGATCTTAGGGTATCCTAAATACTTTACACCAAATGGAGATGGTTTTCACGATACCTGGAGTCTTGTAAATATAGAAGGACAGCCCGATGCTTTGATCTATATTTTTGATAGATATGGTAAACTTCTTAAACAATTAAGAGCAGGAGGACCAGGATGGGATGGTACTTATAATGGAAGAAACATGCCTTCTTCTGATTATTGGTTTAGAGTAGAGTTTAATGAGCCTAGAGATCCAAATATGCGAAGAAGAGTTTTTGCAGGTAATTTTTCGCTAATCCGTTAGCATTCTCCCTCTATTAATAGAAATATAAAAAAAACCTTTTAATCAATTAAAAGGTTTTTTTTATATAAAGGATTTACTAAATTTACTAGACCAATTTATGGTCTTTTTATTCCTTTTTTAATTGTTTTGATAATGAAATTTATATTTTACGAGTCAGAATTAAAAACAGGTATCCACGAACTTCGTTTATTAGTATTTTTAATTGTTTTTTTAGGAACATACTCTGCCATAAGCCAGGGTTCAGTTTGTTTTGATCCTATAGGAGATACTGGTGCAGATCCTTTCTGTAGTGTTGCAGGTATTGTTTTTCCTAATTGCAATAGTTTGAATTCTGATTGTACTGTAGAAGCAGAATCAGGACCTGATTATGGTTGTTTAATATCGCAACCTTTTCCCGCTTGGTATTGTTTGAGAATAAAAAACTCAGGAACAATGGAGTTTACTATTTTACAAACACAGAATGAGGATGGAACAGGAACCCAGTTAGATGTAGATTTTATATGCTATGATCCCCTTTGATAACCCTGTTACGCCCTACGCTTCAGACCTCACGTTTAGTAATACAATAAGTTGTAGCTATAGTTCTTCTTATACTGAGTTTATGACAATACCCAATGCAGAAGCAGGTGAGTATTATTTAGTACTGATAACTAATTTTTCGCAAATGCCAGGTTTTATTAATTTTCAGAAAACAGGAGGAATAGGAGTTACAGATTGCTCAATCTTGGAAGTGTTGTTGGGACCTAATCAGATAGTTTGTGAAGGAGAAACGGTAGCGCTCAATGGTACGACTGATGGTGCTGTAAGTTATGAGTGGGCAGTTTTTAATGAATCCACATCAGTATATGATACACTGATAGGAGAGATTACTCCTTTTTTGAATGTTACTGCCTCTGGCAGGTATCAAATATCGGTAGAAGATACAGAAGGAGATGTGGTAACGGATGAGATTGAGATTAGGTTTGTAGATAAGTCTTTGGTAAATCCAAGCGTTCCTGATCTTGTAGAATGTGCATCTTCTGTGATGAATCAAGATATTTCTTTTTTTGATTTAACAAAAAATGATGTACATATTCCAGAAACCTCCAATCCTAATTATAAGATCGTGTATTATGCTAATGAGGCAGATTATAATATAGGGAAATCTGTTCCAGAATCTGAGATTTCGAGTTTTAAGAATACAAATAATCCACAAAGCATATACGCTTCGATAATGAATACAGCTTTAGATTGTGGAGTTGCTACCTTTATTCGGACAGATATTTAAGACGGTTTATGTTTAAATAAATATCTTAGAAAAATGAAAAAACGATTTTATAGTAAAGAATTTAAATCAGAAGCTGTTCAATTAAGCTATCAGCGAGAAAACATAAAAGAATTAGCCAATGAATTAGGGGTTAAAGTTGATAGGATTTATCGTTGGCGTAAGTTAGATAGTGAAGATGGAGTTTCTAAAAAGGCTTCTAAATCGCCTTCACAAATAGATAATCAGGAAGTAAAGGAGTTACGTAAAGCCCTTAAAGATGCTCAATTAGAACTGGAAATCTTAAAAAAGGCCGTTCACATTTTCTCC
>NZ_PGUB01000077.1:0-23146 GCF_002924285.1 Aquimarina sp. I32.4
TAAGTGATAGACAGGGATTGCCTCTTGCCCTGTCAGAACCTTTAGCAGGTAATCATAATGATCTCTATGATATTGAGCTTCAATTCGAGGTAGTAACATCAACATTGGAAGACGCTAATATTTCTATAGAGGGGTTATTTCTCAATGCAGATGCAGGATTTGACGCCAAGAACTTTAGAAACTCATGTGATAAAAAGGATATTAATGCAAATGTATGTTTCAATAAACGTAATGGAGACCTAGACAGAGATGAATATTTCGACCAAGAACTTTACAATGAAAGATATGCTATAGAGAGAACCAATGCTTGGATGGATAGCTATAGGTCACTGCTCAATAGGTATGATACTACCGTAACTAGTTGGATAGGTTTCAATTACCTGTCATTCATTGTCATAGCGATTAAAAAATTTAAAAAAAAGAACTAGAAAAAGTTTAAATCACTTCTAATAGCTAGTAGGGCAAAAAAAATATTCTACACTTATCTTGACTACTATATTCTTTCTTCTTGTAATGCGATTTTACTTCTTCAAAACTACCATGCAATTATTACTAATACAATAGATTAGGTTGAATATGTCTAGAAACCTCTTTTTTATTGCTTTTATGAGCTTTAAATGAGTCTAAATAAAATTAATAGAGGGGAAAAACCCCCTATATATTACAATATTTGTGTAGGAAATTTCCTGATACAAAAACTAACTGTAGTCCCTTTTAGGCTGTATGTCGTTTCTACGATGTTTTATGTCTAAAAATTCAATTTGATTATGTTAATTTTTTTTAAGTAATAGGATATAGGTGTTATATTTGTGTAACAAACTAAAAATCAAAAGATTATGAAATTTATCTACGGTATTTTAACTATTGATATGAAAGCATTAACAACTTTTTTAAGACAATTGCCATCGGCTTGTAGTAATGCAATTCATAGATAAGAATTGTAAGAAAACATGATGTAATAGTGAAAAATAATAAAAGTAGCTATTTTGATGGGGTAATATAGAGATTTGGGGAAATCACCCTGCTTTCTTTATGTAAAAGAACAAAAAAATAAAAACGAAACTTACTGAAATTGAGCTTTTTGTGTTAGTCGTCGGTGAAATCTCAATTTATATCTAAAATATATATAAAACTATTGATATCTCGTAATATCAATGTTATATTTGAAAAACAATAACAATAATAATTAACTTTTAATCAAACACTTATGGGGCTATTTTACACAAAATTTAGATTAACTTTTAGAATCGTAATGGAATTTCTAAAAGAATTACCTGGCGCATCTGGTAATGCAATACATAGATAGAAAAAGGTAGTTGAAGGAAGAACTAATTGACCTCTGTTGAGGTACTAAAACGCACACTTAATAATTTAATTTACGGAAAAATAGCTTGAACAAAACGTTCAAGCTATTTTTTTTATATAAGAAGATTTAAAATTTGATTATAAGTAAAAAGGAACCTCTACAACGGTAGTATCCCATCCCATTGCCATATGATATCCTTTGTCAACCTTTTTGAATGCAATAGAAAAAACTTCTAATTCATCACCTTTGGCTACAGGAACATTAATTCTTGCAACGTCCTTGCTTTTTTCATAGTTATAAGCGCCCCAACTATCAAGGTCAGAATTTATAATAATAGTCCATTCTTTTTCACCAGGAATAGTAAATAAAGAGTATGTACCTGCTTTGATAGTTTTATCTCCCATTTTCACATCTTGATAGAACTTAATTTCTGTTGCTTCATCAGCACCAGTTCTCCATACCTTATTATATGCGGCTAGACTACCAAAAATTTTACGCCCTTTTTTCTGAGGACGACTATAAACAACTTTGATCTCAGGTTTGGCATTTCTGTCTTTTTTTGCATAAGAAATGTCAGTTGGGCTTTTTTGTAATCCAGCAAACTTTTGAGCATTTACAGAAGATAGTGTACCCAAAAACATAATAATAATTAATACGAGTGATTTTTTCATAATGGTGATTTTAATTTTTATGATTGCTGTAAAGATATCTGTGAACTTATAATCGAAGTGTTAATCCTGTCTATAAATTGTGTTAAATGTTTCTTGTGACAGTTTGATAGTAGAGATAAGGAGATTTGATGGTTTTTGTTTTGTTTTGTGGTTTTTTGCATGTTTTTTGTTTTATATTGTAAGGTAATAGGTTATTATTGTTTTTATTTTGTAACTATAGGGTAATATTTGATATCTCAAACTAATAGAAAAGAAGAAAGATATGTGTGGAATTGTTTGTGCTTTTGATTTAAAGCAAGATTCAGAAGTGTTGAGACCTCAATTATTAGAAATGTCAAAAAAAATAAGACATAGAGGCCCAGATTGGAGTGGAATATATTCAAATAATAAAGCAATACTTGCTCATGAAAGATTAGCAATAGTAGATCCAGTTTCTGGTAAACAACCATTATTTAGTGCAGATAAAAAATTAATCCTTGCTGCAAACGGAGAGATTTACAATCATAGAGAACTTCGTAAGCAGTTTGAAGGGAGTTATGATTTTCAGACAGAATCTGATTGTGAAGTGATTTTAGCGTTGTATCAACAAAAAGGAGCAGCATTTTTAGATGATCTTAATGGGATATTTGCTTTTGCTTTATACGATGTAGAAAAAGATGTGTACTTAATAGCAAGAGATCATATGGGGGTTATTCCTCTGTATATGGGATGGGATCAGAATGGGACTTTTTATGTAGCTTCAGAGTTAAAGGCTCTTGAAGGAGTTTGTGCAAAAATAGAATTGTTTCCTCCAGGCCATTATTTATATAGTAAAGAAGAAGAGCTTAAAAAATGGTATGTAAGGGATTGGTCAGATTATGAAACAGTACAAGAAAACCAGACGAGTATTGATGAACTTAGAGATGCATTGGAAGCAGCGGTTCACAGGCAATTAATGTCAGATGTGCCATATGGAGTATTATTGTCTGGAGGCTTGGATTCTTCTGTAACCTCTGCTATAGCCAAGAAATATTCTGAAAAACGAATAGAATCTAATGACACCAAAGATGCTTGGTGGCCTAAACTACATTCATTTTCGGTAGGATTAGAAGGGTCGCCAGACCTAGAAGCTGCACAAAAAGTAGCAGATCATATAGGGACTGTTCATCATGAGATTAAATTTACAATTCAAGAAGGGCTGGATGCAATAAAAGATGTTATCTACAATCTAGAAACATATGATATTACCACGATAAGAGCATCAACACCTATGTATTTAATGGCTAGGGTTATTAAGTCTATGGGAGTAAAAATGGTACTTTCTGGAGAAGGAGCAGATGAGATTTTTGGTGGGTATCTGTATTTTCATAAAGCCCCAAATGCAAGAGAGTTTCATGAAGAAACTGTACGAAAACTTGATAAACTTCATATGTATGACTGTTTGAGAGCAAATAAATCACTTGCCGCTTGGGGGATAGAAGGGCGTGTGCCGTTTTTGGATAAGGAGTTTATAGATGTAGCCATGAGGATTAACCCTAAAGATAAAATGATCAACGGAGAGAGAATGGAGAAATGGGTTATTCGTAAAGCTTTTGAATCTTACTTGCCAGAGAGCGTTGCTTGGAGGCAAAAAGAACAATTTTCTGATGGAGTTGGATATAGTTGGATTGATACATTAAAAGAAGTTGTAGAAATAGAGGTCACAGATGAGCAAATGGCTAATGCACATTTTAGGTTTCCGATACAAACCCCACAAAATAAAGAAGAATTTTATTACAGATCTATTTTTGAAACCCATTTCCCTAGCGATACAGCAGCATTAAGTGTGCCTCAGGAGCCATCTGTAGCTTGTAGTACAAAAATAGCCTTAGAATGGGATGAAGCATTTAAGAATATGAATGACCCTAGTGGTAGAGCGGTAACCAATGTACATGAAGAAGCTTACTAAGTTAGTATGTCATAATATAACCAAGTTCCAGTTTACTTATAGCTGAAAGTTGCGTTAATTGTGATGTAAAACCCTGAAAATCATTTTCAGGGTTTTACAGTTTATAAACCCAATAAAAACAAGGCGTCAGAATATATAGGTTTTTTATATTGCTCATTGTTAGTGCATTAGTTTTTAAAGTTTAAGAAATGCTTAAAAATGTTATGATATCCTTAAATTCAATTTAAGGGTATTTTTATCGTTTTTAAGAGCATTTTTCTTTTTTCTGGTACTTGTTCTTAACTAATTGTTGATAACTCTTTAAATCATCTTTGGTAAAACCCTTTTATCCTTTTACTGTTTTTTTATCTTTGTTTGTTGTCAAAAAAGTAAAAAAATAAACAAAGGACTTTATGAGCGAAGAAGCTAATAAGAAGAACTATTCAGCAGATAGTATTCAAGCACTCGAAGGAATGGAGCATGTGCGCATGCGACCATCGATGTATATTGGTGATGTTGGAGTGAGAGGACTGCACCATTTGGTATATGAAGTTGTTGATAACTCTATAGATGAGGCTTTAGCAGGCCATTGTGATCTCATAGATGTTACTATTAATGAAGATAATTCTGTTACGACAAAGGATAATGGTCGTGGTATCCCAATAGGGATACATAAAAAAGAAGGTGTTTCTGCATTAGAAGTAGTAATGACCAAAATTGGAGCAGGAGGAAAGTTTGATAAAGATTCTTATAAGGTGTCTGGAGGATTGCATGGTGTTGGTGTATCTTGTGTGAATGCTTTATCAGATCATTTGCATGCTTTTGTTCATAAAGATGGTAAGATTTGGGAGCAGGAATATGAAAAAGGAAAACCATTATACCCTGTAAAATCAACGGGAGATACAGATTTTACTGGTACAATAGTTACTTTTAGACCAGATCCAACTATTTTTCAGCAAACCCTAGAGTATAATTATGATACTTTGGCAAGTCGTTTGCGAGAATTAGCCTATCTTAATAAAGGAATTACAGTCACCCTTACAGATAAACGTCATCAAGATGAAGAAGGTAAAGATGTTATAGAAACTTTTCATTCTGAAGAAGGATTAAAAGAATTTGTAAGATTTTTGGATGCAAGTCGTAGCTCTATCATAGGAGAGGTAATTTCTATGGAAGGGGAGAAAAACAACATTCCTGTAGAAGTAGCAATGATTTATAATGATTCTTATGCAGAGAATCTGCATTCTTATGTGAATAATATTAATACACATGAAGGAGGAACACACCTTTCTGGTTTTAGAAGAGGTTTAACTGCTACACTTAAGAAGTATGCAGATGCTTCTGGAATGTTGGATAAATTAAAGTTTGAAATTGCTGGAGATGATTTTCGTGAAGGGCTTACAGCAATAATTTCTGTAAAAGTTCAAGAACCACAATTTGAAGGTCAGACAAAAACTAAATTAGGAAATAGAGAAGTTACAGCAGCGGTGTCACAGGCTGTTTCTGAAATGCTAGAAAATTATCTAGAAGAAAACCCTAATGATGCTAAAACAATAATTCAAAAAGTTGTCTTAGCTGCTCAAGCACGTCATGCTGCAAAAAAAGCACGTGAAATGGTGCAACGTAAGTCAGTAATGAGCATGGGGGGGTTACCTGGTAAGCTTTCTGATTGCTCAGAGCAAGACCCTGCATTATGTGAAGTGTTTCTTGTAGAGGGAGATTCGGCAGGTGGAACTGCTAAACAAGGACGGGATAGGATGTTTCAGGCAATTCTTCCTTTACGAGGTAAGATTTTGAATGTAGAGAAAGCAATGCATCATAAAGTCTTTGAGAATGAGGAAATAAAAAATATTTTTACAGCTCTAGGAGTAACTATAGGAACAGAAGAAGACAGCAAAGCGCTTAATTTATCAAAGTTACGCTATCATAAAATTGTGATTATGTGTGATGCCGATGTCGATGGTAGTCATATTTCTACTTTGATATTAACATTCTTTTTCCGTTATATGAAGGAATTAATTGAAGCGGGTCATATTTATATAGCTGCACCACCATTATATTTGGTTAAAAAAGGAGCTAAAAAACAATATGCATGGAACGATGACCAGCGTGATATAATTGTAAAAGAGTTTGGTGAAAATTCTAAAATACAACGATACAAAGGTCTTGGAGAAATGAATGCAGAGCAATTATGGGATACAACAATGAACCCAGAATTCAGAACAATGAGGCGGGTTACGATAGATAATCTTACAGAGGCAGATAGAGTTTTCTCAATGTTGATGGGGGATGAAGTGCCACCTCGTAGAGAGTTTATTGAGAAAAATGCTGTCTATGCAAATATTGATGCGTAAATAATATTGATTAAAAACTAAAAAATCCGCATATCTCTGGTATAGCGGATTTTTTTTTATATTGCAAAGCCTATTAAACCCAAATCTTATGAAAAAATGCATGTTGCTATTGACATTTATTCTATGTCATGTCGGCGTTTCACAAACAGATATTGATCAAATTCTGGAAGTAGGAATTGATAATGCTCAAAGATTTAGTGGAGAGTATTTTGCCCCCGCGGGAGAATCCTTAGTAAATAATATGACCAATGGTTGGTATAGTACTGCAAAGACTAAAAAACTTTGGCATTTTGAAGTAGGAATCGTGGGTAATCTTTCTTTTGTGAGAGAGGAGAAACAATCTTTTGTTCTAGATACCCGTAATTATACAGATCTAATACTTGCAAGTGGACAAACAAGGCAAGAAGTAGCAAGTGCATTAGGTTATAATCAACAGGATGTTTCTGTAATTGTTACTTCTAGTCAAGGCCCAGCAGTAGAGGTTGTTTTGCCTGATGGGATTGGAGATTCAGGAATTAATTCTATACCAAGCGGTTTTATTCAGGGGTCACTAGGCTTGATAAAAAGTACTGAAATCAAATTGAGGTTTTTGCCAAGAGTAAAGGCAGTACAAGATGCAGAGATACAATTGTATGGCGTAGGGTTTCAACATGAATTTACAGATTGGGTATTTCCTCTAAAAAGATGGCCAGTTAGGTTGTCAGGATTAATAGGGTATACAAATGTCAAAGGTTTCTATGATATAAATTCTGATAGTGGAGTGCTTGGGACAGATCAAGAAGTGCGTTTGCAAACAAATTCTTGGTTGATTACAAGTATTGTGTCTACCAAATTACCTGTTTTAAATTTTTATGGTGGTTTAGGGTATTATTTTGGATCTAGTAATGCAGATGTACTGGGGACTTATCAAGTGCAAAACGGCCCATTAGCTTCAGAAATAATTACAGACCCGATTAGTGTAAGAAATAAAACAAATGGAGTTAAAGCATCTATAGGAGCTAGAGTAGAGTTTGGTATTTTTAAAGCCAATATGGATTATACTTTACAGAATTATAATAATCTTTCTCTAGGTCTCAATTTTGGCTGGTAATTAACACTTTGTTTGCTAATAAATTCGTTAAAGAATTCGTATTTTCGCAAACAAAATTAAGTTTTAACCACATTCAAAAAAATATACCATGAAAGTTACAGTAGTAGGTGCTGGTGCAGTAGGTGCAAGTTGTGCCGAATATATCGCGATAAAAGATTTTGCTTCAGAAGTAGTATTGTTAGATATCAAAGAAGGATATGCAGAGGGAAAAGCAATGGATTTAATGCAAACAGCCTCTTTAAATGGATTTGATACCCAAATAACAGGTACTACAGGAGATTATTCTAAAACTGCAGGAAGTGATATTGCTGTAATAACATCAGGAATCCCTCGTAAACCTGGAATGACAAGAGAAGAATTGATAGGAATTAATGCTGGAATTGTAAAAACAGTTTCTTCTAGTCTTATCGAGCATTCTCCTAATGCTATTATCATTGTAGTAAGTAATCCAATGGATACAATGACCTATTTGGTGCATAAAACAACCAATCTGCCTAAAAATAGAATTATAGGTATGGGAGGGGCATTAGATAGTGCACGTTTCAAGTACAGATTGGCAGAAGCTTTAGGAGCTCCTATTTCTGATGTTGACGGAATGGTGATCGGAGGACATAGTGATAAAGGTATGGTGCCATTAACTAGATTGGCAACTAGAAATAGTGTTCCTGTATCTGAGTTTATTTCTGATGATAGATTGGAGCAAGTAGCAGCAGATACCAAAGTAGGTGGAGCGACTCTTACAAAATTATTAGGGACATCAGCTTGGTATGCTCCAGGAGCAGCAGTATCAGGATTAGTGCAAGCAATAGCTTGTGATCAAAAGAAAATTTTTCCTTGTTCAGTTTTATTAGAAGGAGAATACGGATTAAACGATTTATGTATCGGTGCACCTGTAGTGTTAGGTAAAAATGGAATCGAAAAAGTTGTAGAAATAGAACTTAGCGAAGCAGAAAAAGCTAAATTAGCTGAAAGTGCAGAAGGAGTAAAAAAGACAAATGGATTATTAGAACTATAATCTAACTGTATAATATAATATCTTCAAGAGCTGCAATTTTGCAGCTCTTGTTGTTTAAGGCTATATGATATGTATACAATATCTCTCAAAATTTTACTATTCGCTTTATTATTCTTAGAGGTAAGTTCTTGTAATTTTGGCCCAAAACCAGATAAGATCGTTAAAATCACAGTGGCATTTGATGAAAAAAATGGATCAAATGAAGAAATCAATACTGTGATTGAAATTTTAAAAAATAGAATTAATAAAATTTCTAATGATTCCAAAATAGAAAGAAAACAAGATAGCGATCAAATTACAATTGAAGTAACTACACATTATGATTCAGAACGAATTAAAGATTTAGTAATAAATGAAGGGAGATTAGATTTCTATGAAACCTATAATGTAGAAGAGATACTTCCTTTTTTGATAGAAACAAACAACTTGTTAAAGAAGGATGATGGTATTGATCCATTACTAGATATAATCAAAAGAGCAGAGTATAGTAGTGGAGCTATTCTTTTTTATGCTTCAGAAAAAGATACTACTATGATAAATCATTATTTGTCTTTTAAGGGAGCTGAAATGAAATTACCAGCTAAAAGACGAGTAATACGATTTGTTTGGGGTAGGCAAGAGGTGCATACAGGCTTATGCGTTAAAATTAGGTAAATATGATAAACCTGTACTAGATCAAAAAACAATAGAACAGGCAGCGCAAGTGTTTGATCAACTAGCTCGACCAGCAATTGCAGTTCAGATGAACAAAGAAGGAGCAGAGATTTGGGAGCGATTGACAGAAAGTGCTTTTCAAGAACGATTTCAAATTGCGATGGTTATTAATGATACGGTGTATAGCGCTCCAAGAGTATCACAAGGTCCTATAAAAGGAGGGAAGTTTGAAATTTCAAGTGATTTTACAGTTGAAGAAGCTCAGGATCTTGCTATTATTTTAGATTCAGGGAGTATTTCAAAAATGCACATAATAAGTTTTGATGTAGCGCAAATCAATTAATTACAGATGCGTTTACTCTTTATTCTATCATAATTCAATAACTGTATACCAAATCCAGTATTAAAACGTTTTTTGATATTTATAAAGTAAACCAGAAATTGTTTGAAGACATTAGAAAAGCAATTCTAATTTTTTATATTTGCGCAATGAAGAAAAAATGGTACTTCGGGACTTTGATTACTGCACTAGCATTACTTGTTGCTATTCAGCAGCAGGCTCTTGTACCTAATCAGGAAATTGTATTAGAGTTTGTTGATGTTGAAGTTACCTCTCTAGAGGCTCAAAATACGATTGAAATTGTAAAAAAACAACTACAATCAATAGGTGTTGAGCGTACCAGAATATCAAAAGGATTGGAGAACGGTAAACTTACCATTGCATACTATAGTGAGGCAGATGTAGAAGATATCAAAAAAATACTTTCTAAAGAACATAATGTAGCCCTTGACCATGTATTTTATGGGGAAACTAATGATGAGAACCAATCTCCATTAGATAAAAACTCAAAAGATTACAATTTTGATGTTTATGAAATCCAGAAAAGTACAGATTTTAATTCGGACTTTAATGGTAAATATGTTTTAGAAGTCAAACAGAAAAATGGAAGGCATTTTAGTTCTACTTCTTATAGCTTTATTGCTGTGGTTGATGTCAATCATATCGATAGGCTTATAAAAGTAGCCCAAAAAGTAAATAGAAATATTGCAATCGCAATAGACACTACTTCACGTATTATTCCAGAAGTAAGAGCGGGACCAATCTCTTAATAGGGATTTATAATCCATTCCTAAAAACAATTCATTTCTTATTAAAAGTAAAATAAAAAGAGAGAGAGAACAAAAAGCTCTCAAAAGTTGTTTTATCTTTTGATACCTGCTTATATCTGTAAAAAGATAAAGTACAATCATACAAATAAATAATTAAAAACAATTGTCAAACCTTGATTAATTAATAATAACTCAATTTTAACAAGGGTTTGACCAAAATCAACAAATAATGCAAAACAAAGGACTTGTTAGGGTATTTGCGGTTCTATTTGGCTTGGTATGTATTTACCAATTGTCATATACGTATATGGCCTACACAAAAGAAAAAGAAGCAGAAGCATATGCACAACAAAAATATGCTGAAACTGTAGAAGATTACTCAAAATTAAGAGAAACAGCAGAGCGTAATTATTTAGATTCTATTGGTAAAGAAGAAATCTTTGCTGGTATAACATATAATGATGCAAAAGATAAAGAGCTTAATAAAGGGCTTGACCTTAAAGGTGGAATCAATGTTATCCTGCAAATTTCTGTAAGAGATATATTGAGTGGTCTTGCAAACAAATCAAAAGACCCTTCATTTAATCAAGCATTGATTGCAACAGATGAGGTGCAGAAGAATAGTCAGAATAACTATATAGATGACTTTTTTACTGAGTTTGAAAAAATTCCAGATGCTAAATTAGCTTCACCTGATATTTTTGCAAACAAAAACTTAAGTGATGATATCACTTATGATATGACTAATGAGCAGGTAAGACCTATTCTGAAACGTAAAATAGACGAATCTGTGGCGTCAGCATTCGAAGTATTACGTAAACGTATTGATAAGTTTGGAGTTACTCAACCTAATATCCAACGTTTAGGAGAATCTGGTCGTATCTTGGTAGAATTACCTGGTGCACAAGATATAGAAAGAGTAAGAAGTTTGGTAACCAGTACGGCGCAACTTGAATTTTGGGATGTAGAGACTTCTCAGGAATTAGGTGGTTTTATCAATGCAGCCAACTTACTTTTGAAGCAAGAATTAGAAGGGCAGAAAGAGCCAAAAGAAAAGGTAGAGAATGAGATAGCAGAGAATACAGAAAAAGTAGTAGATTCTGCTCAGGTAGATAGTACAACAACGGCTACAACTGATACTGCAATAGAAGATCTGTTAGAAGATGCAGAAGATTCATCAGAAGTTGAAACACAGGTGAACCCAATAAACGATTTAATAAACTTTCCATTAGTTCCAGGAGCTTTGTTTTCTGCAAATGTTAAAGATACAGCGCAATTAGGACAGTTTTTTAGAAGATCAGATATCAGAGCATTATTGCCACAAAATGTAAGACATACTAAGTTTGCTTGGAGTAAAGGTAAAAAAGATGCAGAAATAGTAGACTTCTATGCCCTTAGAGGGAATAGAGATAATGATCCTGAATTAAGTGGAGGTGTTATTACAGATGCTTCACAGACTTTTGACCAGTCCAATAATGTAGTTGTGTCTATGCAAATGGATGGTAAAGGAGCTAAGAAATGGGAAGAAATGACCGATCGTGCTTATAATCAGAGAAGTCAGATTGCTATCGTGTTGGATAATATAGTGTATTCTGCACCTGGGGTAACCAAAGGAAAGATAACAGGAGGAAGAAGTGAAATCTCTGGAGACTTTACTATAGAAGAAGGTAAAGATTTAGCAAACGTATTGAGAGCTGGTAAATTACCAGCATCTGCAGATATTATTCAGGCAGAAGTTGTAGGACCATCATTAGGACAAGAATCTATTAATAGTGGTGTTATGTCTTTTGCTATTGCATTAGTATTGATATTAATTTGGATGATTTTCTATTATGGTAAAGCAGGAGCTTTTGCAGATGTAGCGCTAGTAGTGAATATCCTATTTATCTTTGGGGTATTGGCAGGACTAAAAGCTGTATTAACACTTCCTGGAATTGCTGGTATTGTATTGACTATAGGTATGTCTGTAGATGCAAACGTACTTATTTTTGAAAGAATTAGAGAAGAACTAGCTAAAGGGAAATCTCAAGCAGATGCTATAAAAGATGGATTTAATAATGCATTATCATCTATACTTGATGCAAATATAACTACAGGTCTTACAGGTATCATCTTATTGGTTATAGGTACAGGGCCAATTAAAGGTTTTGCTACTACTTTATTAATTGGTATTTTGACCTCTTTATTTACAGCAATCTTTGTAACGAGATTGTTTATTGATGGATATGGTAAAAATGGAAAAGAATTAGCGTTCTCTACAGGAGTTACCAAAAATTTATTCAAGAATGTAAATATCAATTTCTTGAAAAAGCGTAAAGTAGCGTATGTAATCTCAGGTATTATTATCATTGCAGGGTTATCATCTTTGTTTACACAAGGGTTGGATTATGGAGTTGATTTTGTAGGAGGTAGAACATATACAGTGCGTTTTGCTAAAGATGTTGTGCCTACAGTGATAGAAAAAGATCTTGTAGCTACTTTTGAGAGTGCACAGGCAAAAACACTGGGAGCGAATAATCAATTAAAGATTACTACAAAATATAAAGTAGATGAAACTGGAGAAGAAATTGATACTGAGATTTCAGATAAGCTATATACATCATTAAAACCTCATCTGCCAGAAGGATTGACTTATGAAGAATTTGCTAATGGGAGTAAAGATAAGCAAGTAGGTATTATGTCATCTATGAAGGTAGGTCCAACTATTGCTGATGATATTAAGCAAGCAGCATTCTGGTCTGTATTAGGATCATTAATAGTAGTGTTCTTATACATATTATTACGATTTAGAAGATGGCAATTTAGTTTAGGAGCGGTAACAGCGGTATTCCATGATGTACTTGTAGTACTAGGTGTCTTCTCTTTGACTTATAAGTTTATGCCATTTAATATGGAAATTGATCAAGCATTTATAGCAGCAATCCTTACTGTAATTGGATACTCACTGAATGATACGGTGGTTGTGTTTGATAGAATTAGGGAATTCTTTAATGAATATACAGGTAGACCATTGGATAAAAATGTTAACGGAGCTTTGAACAGTACATTAAGTCGTACATTGAATACATCTTTGACTACCTTATTAGTACTTATTGCGATCTTCATATTTGCAGTACCTCTGCGAGGATTTATGTTCTCTCTAATTATAGGGGTAGTTATAGGTACATATTCATCGTTGTTTATTGCTACACCGATAATGTTTGATACTGTTAAAAAAGTAGGTCTGAAGACTAAAAAGAAAGAAGAAGAAGTAGAAAAATAAGCTTTTTACTTTGAAATATATGATTATAAAAAAATCCGTTGTGTACACAACGGATTTTTTTTGATAGCAATAGTTTTTGAAATCGACATGGTTTTATACCAACTAAATTTTAATGTATAATTGGTTTTACATCATTTATATTTTGAATTTACCGCAATAAAATTCTATTTTCCGCCTATACTTCAGAATAAAATTAACCGTAGCTATGTTAATTTTTTCTTCTTTGCATAAACAAAAAATAGCTAATTTTCTTTTACGGTATCTGTTACAAACCAAAAAAAATAGAACTCATGAGTAATGAGAACTGGAGAACTACAATAAAATGTTTTTTTGGATAAAAACGGCAATGAATTTAAAACTTCTCAACTTCAATATACTAATGGAGGCAAGAGATAAAAAGGTGAAATTATTATACCTTATTATTGACCAGTTAGAAGATGTATTATATTAGAGTTCTCTTTTTGTTTTCTTGGATTTACTGGCTATACCAGGTTATCAGGTAATCCGATTTGAATTGCCAATCAGAATAAAGGTTATACCACTTTTTATCTGGACAATACGAAACCATATATAGCCTCTAAGCCCATAAAAAAGTTCGAAGGACAATTACCCGAAAAAACCTTTGTTAGAACACATCTGTTTTACATAGTGAACCTAAAATTTGTAGACAAGTATGATAAAAATGGATATATCTTTCTGAAAACTAGAGAAAAAAACTTGTAACTACTGCACAAACGAAGGGTTTGTACCCTGCTTATTAAAGTAAATATCTATTAGGGAATAATATCAATTCTGATATAAAAATACTACATACCACAAACAATTGGTCACTGTAATAATTCGAATATAAATAGAAACAATACGAATATCGATTTCATATAGAAATCCTCATATATACTGTCTATTTTTATCTTCTAAATTTTAAAGATATGATAGTCGTTATATTAAATTGTGATTGTGTTAGTTTATGAGAATAAAATATTTTCTATTTTGTTTATGTTTTATAGGTGTTTTTAATTCCTTTACAAAATTAGAAATTAATCAACAAAATGAGCAAATAAAAGTTCTGATACTACCTATTGGGAATAGTTGCAATTATGCTATTAATGGATATAATTTTTTATCTACTCTAGAAAAAAAATTGAACAAGGATATGGCATTAACGATCATCCCTTTTCCTTATAAAAAACTGAAAGGTGTATCATATCATGGTATATTTCATAAAAAATATTGCTTGCCTATTATAGAAAAAATTGAAGTAGATTATATAGTATTGAGTCGATTCATATCTAATATCAATTGCTTAGCAATAGGAGAAAATGGAAATAATTGGGGGTATGAAATAAAAATACTAGACACCAAGATGATGACAGAAAAAGTATTGGTTATGAATACAGAGTTAGAGAGTTACAAGGCATTGCTGCAAGATATTAAAACAGTAAATATTAACATAAAAAAATGAAAATTTATATTGTGATAAGAACCATAGGGATTTGCATAGTATTAAGTTGTATATCGATTTCCTGTAATCAAGACAATGGTAAAATGAACAGTTTTGGTGAAAAAATAATAGAGTTGGAAAATACAATCACTGTAAAAAATGAAGAAATTGAAAAACTGACCAAAAAACACCAAAATGTAGAAGCTTTTTTAAATGATTTTCAGAAACGAGTTGAATCAGATTATATAGAAAAAAGTGAAGTAGAATTTGCTCTAGACGATGATTTTATGTTTTTGTTGGATAAGAAAAAGCTATCTAAGTATGTATTTTCTTCTTTGCAAGAAATCTCAAGTGACTATCAGAACTTTCAGAATGGTATTTTTTCTCGTTTTTATTGGTTTGATTCTATAGAATACAACAGAGAAGACTTAAAAATAAGAAATGGATATTTTAATTATATCATTACTAGATTTAAACGAACACCAGAACACATAAAAAACTTTCTATCACGAGACCAGAAAGAGTTTATGTATGATCTCTTTAAAGAAAATACTATATTTCAGGATACAGGATTGCAATTGTTTACAAAAGCATTACTGGTAAGCTATCAAGAAACCATAGATCAACAACAAAGATTGTCACAATTATATAATATAGCATCCGATAGTAATGACCATAATGCTTGGGATAAATCCTTACAGATTGCTGATTCATTAGCATCAGAAAGGATTCAAGAAATTATTAGTAAATACAATGTTAAATCAAATGGAGAAGATATGTATGTGGATATGAGTCACTTGCAGTTTTATATTTATTCTTTTTGGGCAAGACGCTATCATGAAGGAAATGCACAAGTAGTATATGAAGTATTAAAAGAATTTGATCAGCATGTGTCTGATAATAAACAGGAAACGTTCTAAGAAAATGAATGATGATTAATTGTATGAAAGCATTACAGATATATATTATTTTAGTACTTATGAGCGTATCTATAAATACGGCATTGGGACAATCTGAATATTATGTAACCGCAAAAAATGGATTGATTGTTAGGGATCAACCTAATATCAAAGGAAAACGTATTGGGAAATTTCCTTATGGAAATAAAATTACGGTGTTAGAAGTAACCAATAAAACGCTGATTATAAAGAATGATGGAAAAGAAGTAACAGGTCATTGGGTAAAGGTTTCTGATATTGCCTCTCCTTATAGTATTGAAAACAACAATCCAGACAGTTATTATGTTTTTGATGGGTTTCTATCTAAAAATACAATACCCATTAAAAGATTTGTCAAATCTGAAGAATATAAGATAACAAAAGTAGATACCTCATTAATTGACAATGAGGATTATTTGGCATTTGCATTTATAAAAAATAAGAAACATAAAAAAATACAAAAATTTAAAGTTTGGATGGATAGCTATAAAGAAGATTTTACATCTATAGAAGAAATTAAAAATCCAAATCTAAAAAACATACGTAAAATAATAAAAGTAACCATAGAGCATTGTGCTTGTCAATGTCATGATGATGTATATTATTGGCTGGTTACAAATCAGAGCAAATGGGTACAATTGCCTACAATAGAAATGTATGATATGGATATAGGCAATCCATATCAGGAATACGTGTTTAATACTAGTACTAATGGTATTGATTTAATTGAATTTAAAGAAGAGTTCATACATGAAAATCCTAAAGTGTATACTTCAGAAAATGTTAAGCATATATATTTAAAGCATTTAAATACCCTGTATTGGGATGGGAAGAAGGTTAAAGACTAAAATCAATATCTTATGAGGAATCTATTATTTCTGTTTTTACTGTTAACAGTATCAATCTCTGCTCAGAAAACATATTATGTAACTGCAAAAAATGGATTGATTGTGAGAAATCAACCTAATGTCAAAGGAAAACGTATTGGTAAATTTCCTTATGGAGTAAGAGTTAATGTGCTTCATAAAACAAATCATACATTTTCTGTTAAGCAAAATAGTAATTCTATTTTAGGACATTGGGTAGAAGTATCAAGTGTTTCATTTCCTTATTATATAGAAAGCGAATCAGAAAAAATGTATGTGTTTGATGGTTTTTTATCTTCAGAACAGGTATTTATAGAAGATATTAAATATCAACTATCACTAAACATAAAAAATAAAGATACGTATCGATTATTAACCAAAAATAACCCTTTTGCTATATTAGGGGATTTTGATGGTAATGGTATTGATGATTATGCTATGATCGTTTCAGAAAAAGAAGATAAAGAGAATAAAGGAAAAATCATCATTTTATACAGAGGTAATGCTGATCAGAAAATAGTTGTATTTGGTAATGAAAATGACCCTTTTGATATTACCAATTACAATTGGCATGGCTATTTTGAGATGATTCCAAAAGGAAGTAAGATATATAGTAATTGGGATGATGAAAAAGATGATTTTATTACAGAAGATGTTCCAGAACACAAAAAACATACATTAGTTACAGATGCTTTTTTTATACATCAATCAGAATCTTGTGGCGGTGGATATATTTATTGGCAACATCAAAAATTTAATTGGATGCAAGTAGAGTAATACTAAATGAATGATTAGGATATTTTTTAATTGAAAAAATGATGGAAACTAGAAAAAAAATATTTTTTGTCATACAATCTATAGGTATAGGATTTGGGATATATACTATTACAGGAGTTTTATTAGCCAGTATATTAGTATATATTTTACGTAGTGATCATGCACATAGTATGGAAGAAATCTTATATGTTTTTGTACCATTAATTGGAGCCATAGCTGGAATTTTGTTAGGGTTTGTTGTATCAATAATGAATATAAATACATATTCTGTTAGACGGGTAACAAAACAATTACTCATTGCAATTCCTTTTTGTATTGTGCTATTTTTTTGGACACAAATTTTGTAGTTAGTTTATCTTAAATAATAACATGAAAAAAATAAGTGTATTTATAATATTCATTTCTTTGCTAAGTATATCTTGCTTTGATAGTCATAAAAAAGAAGGAAATATACTAAAAGGAGCTATAGAATTTAATACATCTCAGGTACCTGATGTATCAGAAGCCATACCTACAAATCAAAAATCTTTTGATTCTATAAAAAGTGGATTAAATTTTAAACCAGCTTCTGATTACAACAAAACCAAACAAGAAATAGCAGCAATCCGTAAAGACCTGAACGATTTTTATCAAACCGAACATAGTTCGCAAAAAAAAGAAGTGACTTTAGATAGTGCAATGCATTATTTTACAACCTCTTTATTAAATGACATAATCCCCTATTGGTATGGCACAGCCTGGGATTTTAATGGGTATACTAATATTCCTAATCAAGGAGAAATAGCTTGTGGTTATTTTGTTTCTACAACACTAAAACATATGGGGTTACGATTAAATCGCTATAGAATGGCACAGCAAGCCTCTAAGCTAGAAGTAGAATCAATTGCTATTCAAAAAAACAAGGTGATTGTTTCTAACGAAAAAAATATTTCAGAAAAACTTAAAGAGTTACAAGAAGGCCTCTATATTGTAGGGTTAGACAATCATGTAGGATATATCTATATACATAATAAGGTTTCTTATTTCATCCATTCTAGTTATATAACTGATCGGGTAATGATAGAATTGACTAGCGAATCCAATGCGTTTCCAAGCAGTGTTTATTATATGACATCTATTACAGATAATAGAATAGTAGCAAAAAAATGGTTGTTAGGAGAAACCCTAAAAATAAAAACACAATAATTAAAGATGTGAGTTATATTCTAATATCTAATGAAAGAAAATTGGATAAGAAAATAATAGATGATTATGAAACATTTAGATATCCAAATATTCTTTTTTATGATGAAGTGAAAAGAGATAGGGTATTTCATTTCAATACAGAGAATTCACCGTACAAATAGCATTAAATTAAGTTTAGTAGAATATGAAAAAACTAAGACTACTTTTATTCCTAGTTGGATTGAGCTTTTTTAGTGCAAAAGCACAGCAATATACTTTTAAGGAGTCCTATGGGGAGTATCATATAACTGCTTATGTAGATACAACCAATAGAGATGATATATCCAGATCTAATATTGGGTTTATATCAAAATTAGAATTTAAGAATAAAGATAAGATATCCATAGATACTATCTTTTTTGAGAACCATTTAAGTGTAGATCCAGAGTACTCTTTTCAGAGTAAATTTAGTGTAGCAAAGATCAAGAACCAGGTCAAAAAACATTTTTTAGTATATACATCTCTCCCATATGAAGGTTTTTTGGTAGATAAAGATTCTATTCCTTTAGAAGGTTATTTTAAAATGGAAGATTCTGATAAACCTTATGCTGATAATGCATATCGAAATAATAATTACAGCAGTGCATATGATTATCTAGAAAAACCTCCAAAAAAAGGAGAAGGGGACTGGTGTGGTACAAGTAACGCATCTAGAGGTTATTATTCATATAATTCAGAAACCACTTCAGAAGGGCGGTTCTCAAAAGGGCTGAAAGAAGGAAAATGGATATTCGATCATTATGCCTTTGCACGCACTGTAGAACATTATAAAAATGGAGTAAGAGATGGTGCATACAAAGTGTATGATGATGACAAAAATATTGTTTATCAAACAATATTTAAAAACGGAACAGGAGAAGAACGTATATATCGTGATAATGGAGGTCTATATCATAAAAAACATTATAAAAATGGAGTAGTAGATCATACAAAACCATATAAAATCTTTTATAGAAACGGAAAAATTGCCGAAAATCACGACTATCCCAATAAGACGATACGAAGATTTTATTATACAGGATATCCTTCCAGTATTCAAAAAATAATGATAAAAAGAGGAAAGATATATTATGACGGATTGTATGAAGGATATAGTGAAAAAGAAGAAGGAGCAATAAGAGAAAAAATATTTTATGAAAAAGATAGAGTTGCCTATAGAATATTATATAATTATAAAGGAAAAATAACAGAGATTCAATCAGGTAATATGGTTCAATATTTTAAGAAAGGAAAATTAAAGGAGATTGATTTTCGTAACAATTAGGTTATGGTAGACTAGTAGAAACCTCACGTATCGAAGCCTAAAGAGATACGAGTCTTTTTAGAGGAATGGTAAAAAATGCAAAACAGTATTAATTAGTAATAGACTAACTAGCCTTGATCGTATAGAAAACTACTATTATAATAAAAGACTCAGCTAATAGGTAGATCAATAAAATCTGGTAAAAAACATTTTTTTTATGATACATTTTGGTATGATCAAAACAATAGGACTAATTCTATTGGTAAGGTTATTTCAGAGGATACAATTCAGAGCCAATCTTATAATAGATTGGGGTATTGTCAAAAATGATTACATGGACTAAGAGTGCAGAAGGATATGCGGTAAAATCAAGAAGTTATAAAAAATACTATGACCATGGTGTTTTTAGAAGAAGAAGGAATGTATGAGAATGATGAAAAGTAGAAAACACCCGAAACGTATAATTTAAATGGACATGGATAAAGAAAATAAAATAAATAAAATGAAACAATTAGTATGTGTTCTCGTGTTTTTTACAATAATCGGTTGTTCTAATGAATCTAAGGTATTAGCGCAAATACCTACAGATATGGAGCTACAAGAAAAGAGAGAAAAATTAACTGTGTATCAATTATCAGACATAGATTATCATATGATAGAAACAAGTAAGCTAAGTCTAAGACAATTAAAACAGAATGCTAAAGAAAGTTATAAAGACTTTTATAGTAGGTATGAAAAATGGAATGTCGAGCGATTAAATGAACTAAATAAATTCAAAAAAAAACATCCAAAAGATACGGTCTCGTCTATAATTAGTTCTAGTAATAATTCTGAAAAATTTAATGACTCTCTTTACATAAAATACATAAAAGGTGGACGGAAGTTTCATCAAAAAAGCATCAATGATTCTAGTTATATTGATATGCTTGGCAACAATTCTAAACTAAATAAAATTTATAATAATATTAATGAAGATGTAACCCCTTCTATGGGGTTTGAGTCTTTAAGTGATGTATTTGTCAAAAAAATATTTTATGCAGATAGCTCTGTAGAACAAAACATAAAAACTAAATATAACGATTGCCCTAGCCCGAATAGTAGTTGTTTTCTAACGACTAAAAAAATCCAGATAGATAGCATTCTAATAACACATAAACTTTACTATGTTTCACAGAGAGATACAGTACTTCTTAAAAAAGAAGATGTAGGAAAAACTATAAAAGGTGTCAAGGTAATAGCGTTTGATGATAATTATATTATCTATGACAGTCCTGATAAAAATATTCTTGATGATGAAGCTTTTTCTATAAATGGTACGCCTCTTATGGTGGATCAGGGACTAACAGATATATGGTGTGCAGATACTCCAGAGAAAGAAAAAGAATATATATTAAAGATTCAGAAAAAGGCATACGAATCCTTAAAAAATGTAAATACTAAGGAAGACGCGTTAAAAATAATAGAAAACAACTTATTAGATCAAGAAATTGGATGCATCGATTTTGCCAGACATTATTACTTTTATAAAGGAAACATAGACGTATTTAAAATTTATAAAGAAGTCAAAAGAGATACTCTTATAACAAAAGCAATCTTTGTAAATAAAACCCCTAGACAGAATTGGTATTTAAATAGTTTAAAAGATGAAACAAAATTCATAGATAGATTAGGTAATCTTATTTTCAAAACTCCTGTAGGGAGTTTAAGATACATTACAGATAATCAAGACCAAATAAGAAATAATTATTTTCTAAAGTCTTATCAAAATTCAGATGATGTTTATTATCATCTAGACATTAAAAACAAAAACATTACCAAACTAGATAGCATTAGATATATCAATGTTTTAAACGAACATTTAGTAACGATCAACTATGGTTATGATAGTAAAGGGTATATTGTTAATGAATATAACCAAAAGGTTACAGATAAAAAATATAGTACTATTAAAAGCCATGGAAAATTAATTCTTGTAACAGATTATATTGGTAAGTTTGATTTATTAGATGAAAATGGAACTCCCACAGAAGCAAAAGAAGTGAATTATATCGGAGCATTTTATCATGGAGTTGCTAAAGTTAAAAAAGGAGATAAATTTGGTTTTATAGATGATGCAGGTACGTTTGTACAATCTTTGGATTATGATATAAAAGATACTTATTATGTACGACATGTACAAGAATCATTTGCTCAATTACAGATTGTGAAAAAAGGCGAGTACTATGGTATTGTAGATTTAAAAAATAGAGCAAAACTCACAGTACCGATTGAATATGAGGAAATCTATGAAGTTACTAATACAGACAACAATCCAGCGTATGTAGTTAAAAAAAAGAATGCACATAAATACTATGGTATTATTGATACTCAAGGAAAAATCAGAAAACCTTTTAAGTATACACTTCAACAAATCAATGAACTATTAAAGAATGATGATTTTTAGAAAAATTGCTGTATTCAGCACACTATTTTTCTTAAGCAATCTTGTCTGCAAGCTCAAAAAAAAACTTATCTAGCCGCTATAGCGGCTCAATAAGCTATAAACATCTTAGAAACTAATACAATTTACGGATAGATTTTTCGTATATTTAAAGAATGGGTAAGCATATATTATTAGAAGTAAAAGAATCCTCAAGTCATTTACGGAATTTAATCAGAAAAGAGACTAATCCTAAAAATGGGGTGTACGACAAATTTCCCATTATGCTGCATTTTGGCATAATTGTTTGATCCTGTGTTCTTGTTTGCTTTTATATACTACTCTTAGTTGCGCCATTTGTTGAAAACCTTCCATAGTCCATCGCTGCCCAGATAACTTCAATCGCTGTTGCAGCACATCTTTGTGAGCAGATTCTATGGCTCCCGATCCTATTATCAACCCTTTTTCAATATATTTATGATACTGCATTCTGTCTTTATTTTTACGATAATAGTTGATCAATGTGTTTCTTTTTCCAGTTGTTTTGCGCTGTTCTGGTAATTTTTCAAGTGTTACAATAATGGGGTCAATCCCCTTGGTAAGCATCATTTCTGAGCATGTATCAATCCACTTATATCTTTGTTTTTCATCTTTATAGTAAAGTTTAGCAAATTCGCATAGATGTTCTTTACAATGATAATAATCTACAATCTGTATACTTTCAGGATAGTGTTGTTCTATCCATTTCCAAATCCACCTTGCGCCATCTGCTATAAAGACAAGAGAGTTCAGGTTTTCCAAATGATAATCCATCTTTGTAATGAATTCCTTATAATCCCCTAGATGGGTAACATAGGTAGAGGCTGTCAA